>PWSB01000220.1 GCA_003563375.1 Actinomycetota bacterium
GGGTTCAGGAAGGAAGGAGAAAATACGGCAGGAAAAATCCTATTTACCATTTTTATAGTAATATTTTTAATCATGCTTATTTTCTATATACTCTCTATATTGAATATGTTCTAGCAGTTTTTATTATTTTGAAACCTAAGGTGGCTTGGAGATATCAGAAGTATTTTGCTTGAGAGTGATATCCCCAAACCATAGGTGTTAATTATTGGGCATTATTTGCCCATTACTTCAAGATCTTCGAGTATATTCTGAAGATCCTCTTCATGCTCCAGCTCGTCTTCCAGTATATCCACTATCAGCTTATAGGTGACTTCATCCTTGCCTTTTACGGTATCTATTAAGTTATTATATATCTCAATAGCACATTGCTCCCCTTCTACGTTCTGCTGTATTACTGATCTTGTTGTGGGGTCATCAGGGGCAGCATAACCGCAATTTGTCACGTTATACCATTCTTCAGGCTTCAAAATAGGCTCACCGCCAAGGGTTATTATCCTTTCTGCCAACTTCTCTGCATGTTCAAATTCTTCACCCGCATGCTCTTCTAACTCTCTTTCGGCTACCCCTCTAAGCGGTCCCTTTACTACTTTTGCGCCGATCCAATACTGGTAGAATGCAAGCCACTCATCTGCAAAGGCTTTGTTGAGAAGTCCGATTACTTCTTCAACATCCATATTAATTATTTCTTTTGCTTTTGTCCCCATTTCTTCCTTCCGTTTCAATTTATAATTTTTTAATATTTAAAATCCAAACGATTCTATATAAATAATTTTTAATTATTGGCATGGGTTTGTCAAACAAGTAAAGATTAAGCAAAGGTGATATTTAGATAAAAAATTTATTTTTTTGGGATTAAAAACTGGTTCTAGACTCCAAATTCTTCTTCAATGAAGTGGGTATCTATCTGGCCTTTTACAAACCTTTGATTTTTCAGAATCTTTTTGTAGAAAGGTATTGTGGTTTTTATACCTTCAACCTTAAACTCGTCCAAAGCCCTTGATGATCTGTCTATGGCTTCTTTCCTGTCTTTGCCCCAGACAATAAGTTTGGCTATTAGTGAGTCATAAAACGGAGAGACTGTGTAATTTGAATGTATGAATGTATCTACCCTTACTCCGGGACCTCCGGGCAGAAAACATTCTCCGATGGTCCCTGGATTAGGAGAAAAGTTATTCTGGGGATCCTCAGCATTTATCCTGAACTCCATAGCATTCCCAAAGCTGGCGCCGGGGTTAGGGGGATTTAACTTTTGTCCTGCGGCAAGCCTGATCTGTTCTTTTATCAGGTCCAGCCCAGTGACCATCTCGGTTACGGGATGTTCCACCTGGATCCTGGTGTTTATCTCAATAAAATAGAAGTGGTTATTGGCGTCTAAAAGAAATTCTATGGTCCCCAGGTTCTGATAACCGATGCTTCTAGCCGCCCTGATAGCAGTATCGGTCATTATCCTTCTGTCTTTCGGTGAAAGGACAGCTGCCGGAGCTTCCTCTATCAGTTTTTGGTGCCGCCTCTGTATTGAGCATTCCCTTTCCCCCGCACATGCGACATTTCCGTAATTATCAGCTATTACCTGAAACTCGATATGCCTGGGTTTGGGTATATATTTTTCGATGTAGACCTCTTCTGCGCCGAAAGATGACCTGGACTCTGAAATGGCAAGGGAAAGAAAATTCTCAAGCTCTCTTTGATTATTGCATACCCTCATCCCCTTGCCCCCTCCTCCGTATGAAGCTTTTATTATTACAGGATATCCTATCTGCCTGCTGGTTTTAGCCGCATGCCTTATGTCAGGGACATTGCCGATCGATCCCGGGATGACAGGGATCTTATTGTTCCTCATAACATCTATGGCTTTTGATTTATTTCCTGCAAGCCTTATAGCTTTTAAGGGGGGGCCTATAAAAGTTATATTGTTTCGGCTGCAGGCTTCTACCAGGGAAGGGTTTTCGGATAAAAAACCATAGCCTGGATGCAGGGCGTCACAATGGGATACTTCTGCGGCAGCAATAACGTTGCTTATATTTAGATAGCTCTTATTGGGGTGAGGGGGGCCGATGCATATGCTCCGGTCAGAGATCTTTACGTGCATTGAGTCCTTGTCAGCTGTTGAAAACACGGATACGGTCTCTATGCCCAGTTCTTTGCATGCCCTTATTATCCTTATGGCAATTTCTCCCCGGTTTGCCACTAAAACCCTTTTAAACATCCTTGCCCTTTCTTATAACCATAAGGGTCTGTCCGAATTCAACGGGATCCTCATTGGCTGCTGTGATCTTTTCAACTACCCCATCGGTGTCAGAAGTGATCTTGTTCATAAGTTTCATCGCCTCTATGATGCATAATGTATCTCCCTTTTTGATTTTTTGGCCTTCCTTTACAAATGGGGGAGCCTGGGGGCTTTCTGCCCTGTAAAAGGTCCCTACTATAGGAGATTTTACCTCTGTAATATCTTGGGGGATTTCATGTTCGGCCTGTTTTGCAGGGCCTGGCCTTTGTGGGGCTGTGCCGCTGGATTTATTGATGGAGATCTTTATTCCTTCAATTTCAAAATTTATTTTCTCTATATTGGAAGTCTCCACAAGATCAGTTATTTCCCTCAATTTCTTCATATTAATTTTATCGAGGTTAGGCTTGCCTGTAACATTTTTTCCATTTCCTGTCTTGGATTTTTTCTTGTCCTTTAAAAATTCCAGGGTCTTGTCAGGAAAAAAACAATAACTGAGGATATGCTCTTCATCGCTTGTGATATCAGCAAGTTCGCTTTCACACTGCTTAAAGGTATCAGCGGCCTCATATTTTTGGTATTCCTCTTCCTGGTTTTTTTTAAATATTAAAGACTTTACCTTGCTGTCCATACTTGCAGAGGCCTTGCCAAAATAGCCGGCTGCGAATTTTTTTATCTCATCTGAGGTTATATCCCACCTGTTATCAGAGATTATGGAATTCAATATAGCCTGGCTGGCAATTATCTGCCCGATCGGGGTGGCAAGGGTGGGGTTACCCAGCTCTTTTTTTATTTTTATTATCTCATCAACCACCTGTCCCATCTGCTCTATTTCCCCAATCTCTTTTAGCTGCCGGCTGATTGCATTTATAAGCCATTTTGGCAGCAGGCTTTCAGAATGGAGCCTTAGGATGAAGTTATCAGAGGAAAGGCTGTGGTTGAGGGAAGGGTAGATGTATTTTTTAATGTCCTCATAGAGCCCCAGTGACTTGCCGTAGTCAAGGTTATGTTCCAGGCATGTACCTTTTATGCTGTTAAGGAAAGTAAAGACGGAAGGGTTATAATCGTTGTATGAGGAGGGCATAAAACTCAAGTCCACACCGCTTGCTCCATTGATAGCGGCTTGGTAATAATTTAAGCCTTGAAGCCCCCTTACATTGAACGCGCTCAAATGAAGAGGTGTATCTGTTTTTGAAGATAGCTCTTTAAATAAAATGGCAGCTTTTGCGGGGACCAGTGTGGATTCCACATCCTTTATGCATATCTCTTCACAACCAAGATCTGCAAGCTGGCCTGCTTTTCTAGAATAAAAATCATTGTCCATCTTATGGTCATAGATCAAAGCGCCCTGAAGCCTGCCCCCAAGCCCGATTATCCTTTCTGCGGTATACTTAAAGTGTTCGATATCGTTTAATGCGTCATATACCCTGAACATATATATGCCGTTTCGGAGGCAGGAAGATATGAAGCGGTCGATGATATCGGCTGAATACATCTCCAGGCCTACCAGGTTTCTTGCCCCTATCAAGACCTGCAGGGGAACCTTGGGAAGCTGCCGGTGTATGTATGAGCAAATCTGAAAAGGTGTCTTATAAAAATTGTTTTCAAGCATTTTTTCAAAAGTAGACCCCCCAAGCACCTCCAGCCTGTCAAATCCCATTCCATCATAATGGCTTATCAGGGTATCCAAAACAGCAGTATCCACAGCTGCCGGGTCTGCATTTTGAAATAAATCTCTAAGCGTGATGTCATTTATAGTTATTTTTTTCATCACCCTCACCTTTGATTGCTTTATATATGTTTGCTGCCAGCATCAATTTCAAGGCATCAGGTATTAGGAAGGGGGCTATGCCCAGGCGGAATGTATTAAAAAATGCCTGCCCTGTGTACAGCATGAGGTGTAAAGAGCCGAAAAAATAGATGCAGAAAAGTCCTGCAGCCAGTGAAAATAAGGGCCCCCGGTTTTTTTTCTGCAATAGATAACCGGTGACCAGGCTTGCTGCTGCAAACCCAAGAATATAGCCTGCTGTAGGGCCTGCAAATGCTATATATGCATTCTTAAAACCTGCAAATACACCAAGGCCCATAAATCCCATGCCAATATAGGCCAGCTGAGAATAAAAAGCTAAAGGAAAGCCCAGTATCATGGCAGAAAGCAGGACGGTCAATACCTGAAGGGTGACCGGTACAGGGGTAAAAGGCAGATAAAAAAAGCTGTTGGCCGCGATGGGCATCACTAATGCAAAAAACATGACTGAAAGGGTCTTTCGAAAAGTGCTTATGCTGATATGTCTTACAATTTCCATAATATACTTCTTTTCCTTTGGATTCCGTTTTGGCAAAAGCAAAAGACGGATAATATACTGTAAAGTTTCAAATTATAGCTTACTAAATTGAAACTATTAAAAAAGCTTAGCGTCTTTTTAACCAATACTAAAAGGAAAGTCAAGTGGAGGATCCATGGATTATTTCTTAACTGAGGAACAACAGATGATCATAGATATTTGCCGGGAGATAACAGAGAAAAAAGTAAAGCCCATAAGAGCGGAACTGGATGAAAAACAGGTTTTCCCGGCAGAAATATTAAAAGAAATAGGAGGTTCAGACCTTTTCAGGCTTTTTATACCTGAAGATTACGAAGGCATGGGAACCGGAATTTTTGAAGTCTGCCTGGCTACAGAGGAGCTTAGCAGGGGAGACTTGAGCGTGGCGACCTCATATGCTGCAAGCGGGCTTGGGTTTTTGCCTATTATCATATCCGGGGATGAGGACCAAAAGAAAAAATATCTTCCCGGGCTTGCATCAGGCCAAAGACTTGCCGCTTTTGGGCTTACTGAGCCTGAGGCTGGAAGCGATGCAGGAGGGATTAAGACCAGGGCCATACGTGAAGGTGACCACTATATTCTAAATGGGACAAAACAATGGATAACCAATGGCGGTGAAGCTGACGTATACACTATTTTTGCCATGACAGATCCTAAAAAAGGGAGCAGGGGGGCAAGTGCTTTTATAGTCGAGAAAGGCATGGATGGCTTTGAGTTTGGGAAAAAAGAGGACAAGATGGGGATAAGGGCTTCGGCTACCAGGGAACTTATATTCAATGACTGCGCACTTCCCAAAGAGAATATAATAGGAAAAGAAGGGATGGGTTTTCTGATAGCCATGAAGACACTTGATAGGTCAAGGCCAGCTGTAGGCGCACAGGGCGTTGGGCTTGCTCAGGGAGCGCTGGAAGAAGCTCTTGACTATTCCAGGATAAGAAAGCAGTTCTCCACAAGCATTTCTTCTTTTCAGGCGGTAAGGCATATGCTTGCGGACATGGCTACTCAGGTGGAAGCTGCAAGAAACCTTGTCTATCACGCGGCTAAGGTGGTAGACAGCGGAAAGAAGGATATATCCAGGCTCTCGGCCATGTCCAAGGTGTTTGCATCAGATATGGCCATGCAGGTTACCACTGATGCTGTTCAGATATTCGGGGGATACGGCTATATGAAAGAATACCCTGTTGAAAAGATGATGAGGGATGCTAAAATACTTCAGATATATGAGGGTACGAATCAAATCCAGAGAGATGTGATTGCTCTTGACCTCATAAAAAAAGGTTTTTAAAAAAGAGGTGGTTAAAATAAAGGTAGTAGTATGCATCAAGCAGGTCCCGGGGACTACAGATATAAAAATAGACCCGAAGACCAATACACTGGTAAGGGAGGGTGTGGAAAATATTATAAATCCTTTTGATTCTTATGCCCTTGAAGAAGGGGTAAGTCTCAAAGAAAGGATGGAGCAGGTCAGCGGGACCATAGCTCTGACCATGGGGCCCCCGCAGGCTGCACAGATATTAAAGGATGCAATATCGGTAGGCATAGACAGTTCAATACTTTTATCTGATCCCGAATTTGCGGGTGCCGATACCTGGGCCACGGCAAAGACAATAAGCGCGGCTGTAAAAAAAATAGGTGGCGCAGGGCTGTTGATATTTGGGAAACAGACCCTGGACGGAGATACAGGACAGGTCGGGCCTGAAACGGCCCAAAGGTTAAACATACCTTTTATTGGCTATGTAAGCCAAATAATCGAAATGGATAAAAAAAAGATAAGGGTTAAAAGGCTTATGGAACACGGTTATGAGACCATAGAGACAAATCTTCCTGCAGCAATCTCGGTCATAAAGGACATCAACCAGCCCAGGGTCCCTTCCCTAAGAGGGAAGATGAAGGCATCTAAAGCAGAGATTCCGGTCTGGGACAGCAGTTTTTTGGGCCTTGGTCCCAAAGAAGTAGGGCTAAGCGGCTCATTTACCCAGGTCGTCAAAGTGTTTACCCCTAAGGCCAGCCATGAGGTTATGATGCTGGAGGGCTCAACAGAGCAACAGGTTGAAAAATTATATGAAAAGCTCAAAGGCTTAAAGGCGGGGGTCTAGGTTTATGGACATAAAGGTAATACTTCAAAGATGCAATGGATGCAGGCTCTGCCAGAAAGCTTGTTTTTTTGATGCTGTAGATATAAGGGACGAGAAAGCCTATATAAACCAAAACTGCACCTTGTGCGGTGCGTGTGTGGAAGCATGCAGGTCTGAAGCCATAGAGATAGAGGAACAGGCCCAAGCCACCGACCTTTCCGGATATAAGGGTATCATGGTATACCTTGAAGCTTACAGCGGAGCTATATCCGATTCAGGCTTTGAGCTACTATCTGAGGCAAACAAGCTAAAGGACGGCCTTGGTACCCAACTTTCTGCGGTAGTCATAGGGGACCTTGAAAATGGCGAGCTCCAAAAAGCATTCAGGTTTGGAGCAGAGGTGGTATATGCCGCCGTCCATAAGGTGTTCGGTAACAGTTTTGATGATACATACAGCAAGGTGCTGGTAAGACTTATAAAAGAGAAAAAACCTGAAATATTTCTGGCAGCGGCTACCCCTTTTGGCCGCACCCTTGTACCAAAGGTTGCCGCCATCTTAAAAACCGGCCTTACAGCTGATTGCACCAAGCTTGAAATAGACCCTGAATCAGGCCTCCTAAAGCAGACCAGGCCCACCTTTGGGGGTAATGTCCTGGCCACCATCGTCTGCAAAAATTCAAGGCCCCAGATGGCAACTGTGAGGCCTCATGTAATGGAAAAAAGAGAAATAAACTACAGGGGCAATGGAGAAATAGTAGAGATAGCAGTCGATGAGAAAAACTATAAAAGCAAATACAAGCTTCTGGGCACAGATAAAAACATCCATGATAATATTAATCTATCTGACTATGAGATAATAGTCTCAGGGGGCAGGGGCTTGGGCCAGGATAAACATTTCGCCCTGCTAAAGGAGCTGGCTGACCTTCTGGGGGGTGCAGTAGGAGCAAGCAGGGCGGCGGTGGATTCCGGCTGGATATCCTACCCCCATCAGGTAGGACAGACTGGAAAGACCGTAAACCCCAAGATCTATATAGCATGCGGGATATCAGGGGCTATACAGCATCTTGCCGGCATGCAGACTTCAGATATTGTCATAGCCATAAATAAAGATGCATCTGCTCCTATTTTCAAGGTAGCCAATTACGGTATTGTGGGGGACCTTTTTGAGATAATCCCCAAATTGATAGCCAGAATAAAAAACGGCAAGCCCTTAATA
>PWSB01000240.1 GCA_003563375.1 Actinomycetota bacterium
TGGCTTGTAGGCGGTCTATTTTTTGTAGTTATTTTTTTGTTTCAGAGACAATCTAAAAAGCGCGTACAAAACCTAGATGCAGGGGACTGACCTTTATGAGCACCTACTAAAAAGTCTTCTTTATCTGGAGGCATATCAATAGTTTTAGAAGCAAAAAATTTGCTAAAACATTGAAATCTGAGGGTCCAACCGTAAAAAAAGAACTGTTTTTTTATTATTTTTATAATAGTATAATACCACATGTATATTTAATAGAGAGTAGAAAAAACAAAAAAATGGCTAAAAAAAAGATAGGTCTGCCAAAAGGGTTGCTATGGTATAAATATCATAATATGTGGGAGAAATTTTTTGAAAAGCTTGGTTGCGAAACAATTTGCTCCGCTCCCACAGATCAAAAGATGGTCGAAGAGGGAGTAAGGAGATCAGTTGATGAGATCTGCATACCGGTTAAGATCTTTTATGGGCATTGCTTGGATATTGCAGGTGAATGTGATTATATTTTCATACCAAGATACTGGAGGGTTACCAAGGACAGCATCACATGTCCAAAACTCATTACAACCACGGACACGACCGAACAGATATTAAAAGATGAGTTTCCCAATAAAATCCTGACTACTACCATCAACCTAAAGATAAAATCTGATTTTGCGTCATTTTTCCTACTGGGTTTAAAAATAAATAAAAATCCTTTAAAGGTTATGAGGGCATATCGGGAAGCTATAGAAGCTCAGAAAGAGCACGAAGAAAATCTTGAAAAAAAATTTGAGGAAAAATTATCTGGTTCAGGCATAAAGCTTGCCCTTATAGGTCATGAATATAACCTCTATGACCATTATATCAATCAAGAGCTTATCGCTGAATTGGAAAAACAGGATATAAATGTTATTACATCTGATATAGTGCCCAAAACAATTGGAGAAGAGGCTTTAAAGGGAAAACCCAGCATATATTGGTCTTACGAGAAAGAGATAATAGGATCAGCATATTGGGCTTTGGCTTCCGAAAAAATATCGGGGTTGATACTCATATCTTCCTTTAACTGCGGTCCTGATTCCTTATTATACGAGCAGGTCCTGCTTGAGGACTCAGGTAAGCCGATATTGTCCATGCTTATTGACGAATACACCAGCAAGGAGACTATAAAAACTAGGATAGATGCTTTTGTTGAATTATTAACTAGGAAAGTAAGTTTAAAAGATGAAGAAAGAAATCGTCAGTTTACCTAATTGCAGGCATGCCGGAATAGGTGCAAGAGAATTTTTTGGGGGCCTTGGCATTGAGGTCCTGGTACCCCCTCCCATATCAGAGAAAACCAAAAAACTTGGGGAACAATACTCCCCTGCGGATGTTTGCTACCCATATAAGCTGACCCTTGGAAATATGATAGAAGCCCTTGAACTGGGGGCCACAATAATATTTATGGCCGGTGGGGGAAGGGGGGCCTGCAGGCTCCATTATTATTCCAGGCTTCA
This sequence comes from Actinomycetota bacterium, assembly GCA_003563375.1. Lineage (GTDB taxonomy): Bacteria > Actinomycetota > Humimicrobiia > Humimicrobiales > Humimicrobiaceae > Halolacustris > Halolacustris secundus. The sequence continues at coordinate 1,476 of PWSB01000240.1, forward strand.
GGATATTACTTTACAGAAGATGGGTTACGATTTTAAATTAATACCTACAAGCCAGCCGTATGACATATTGGCCAACATGCGGGAAATAAACCCCGACATATCAACCAGAAAGATAATCAAGTCTTTCAGGTTTGTATGGAAGAAACTAAAGACATTGGAAAGAGCCGAGAACCTTGCCAGCAAGACCAGGCCCTATGAAGCAAAAAAGGGTGAGACCACGAAGGTATTAAAAGAAATACTAAAAGATGTAGATAAGTCCAAAAGCTTAAAAACAATAAAGAAAATAAGGTCTGAAATGGAGGATAGGTTCAGGGGCGTTGAAAGGAATGGAAGGCAGCCTGGAGAGGTTTTAAAAATAGGTATATTGGGCGAGGCTTATTGCGTGCTGGAGCCTTTCAGCAATAATAATCTTGAAGCCAAGCTGGGAGAGAAAGGTGTATGGGTAAGCCAGAAGACATCTGAGGCTACCTGGATAATAAACAGCGCTAAACTTAATTTTTCGAGATGGTGGATAAGGGAGAAGGTTGCCAAGAGGTATTTAAAGGTACCTGGCGGAGGAGAAGACCAGCAATCAGTAGGCAAAGCAATAATCTACGGGAAACATGGTTACGATGGAGTTATACTCATACAGCCAAGGACCTGCCTTCCTGAAAATGTTGCTCAGATGTTCTTGCCTGAAATATCCCATGAATACAATATTCCTTTTCTGGCACTTTCATTTGATGAAAATACATCTGAGACAGCAGTGGATAACAGGCTCGAAGCTTTTGTCGAGATGATAAAAATGAAAAAAAATAAAAATAAAAAAAAGTAGAAAAAAAGATTATCAACAGAGAACAGGGACATTATTTATATGGAAACAAAGAATAAAACAGAAGCAGCTTTGGGTCTTGATATAGGGAACGGGACCATAAAGTTTGCATTAATGTCAAAAGATGGTGAGCTGATCGATTGGCTATATACAAAAAATCTAGGGGTGATAGACACTCTTACGAAGGGATTTAAAAAGCTAAGAAAAGATGTAGAAATAATTGCTGTGGGTACCACAGGAGCAGGCAGGAAACTGGCTTCGGCTTTTATTGGCGGCGATGTAACTAAAACCGAGATACTCTGTCATGCTGTAGGAACCATGCATTTCATACCTGATGTAAAGACAATATTTGACCTTGGACAGGAAGATAGCAAGATACTCATTTTAAGGGACGAGGTTTTAGTAGATTTTGGCATGAATCAGATATGCGGAGGAGGCTGCGGAGCTTATCTTGAAAATGTGGCCTTCAGGCTTCAGATCCCGATAGATAGATTTGGGGAATTAGCCCTTAAAGCAAAAGAGCCTGCCCTTATAAGCGGCAAATGCGCAGTATTTGGAACCACTTCCTGCGTACATAAACTAAACGCTGGAATACCTAAAGAAAATATATTATCAGGGGTAGCAAAAAGCCTGGTAAGAAACTATCTGGCTTTAGTCGCTAAAGGCAAGGACATAAAGCCCCCTTATGTGTTCCAGGGTGGGGTGTCTTGCAATCAGGCAGTAGCGAAAGCCTTAAATGATGAACTCGGCCATGAAGTCATCGTTCCTAAATTTGCCCCCATAATGGGCGCGGTGGGGGCAGCGGTCCTAGCCCTAGAAGAGAGGCCTGAACAAACTGCTTTTAAGGGGTTTGATCTAGCAGATTTTGAATTTACCACTTCACCTTTTACCTGTGACGGCTGTCCGAATAATTGTGAGGTCATAAATGTTTTAAAGGAAGAAAAAGTCTTTGCCTCAATCGGTTCAAGGTGTGACAGGTATAATATGGATTTCAGCAGGACCTAAGTTGTTTTAAGGCCATATATCTGTCTTGAGGGGGTGTGCATTTTTTTAGGGCCCATCTTCTTTTGCAAAGCCATTAAAGACCTTCAGGCCTAAAGGATACTATTGGATATGCTGGTAGGCTTTCGCAGGTGGTTTAGAGGGCAGGCAATGCCCACCCCCGACTCTTAAAATTATATTTTATTGTTCTACATTGATATTATATACTATGGCTCTTGCTAGGCCCTGTTCGTTTAAGATGATACCTATTTCTTCTCCGATGGGCACATCCTGAAGGGTGATATCTACTATATATTCATCTTCTCCATCTTCATGTCTCTCCACAACAGACATCTGCACCCTGTATCCTTCGGCCAGTGTCACCTGGGGGCCGACCTCTTCCTCATGAGGTTCATTTATTAATTGCTGGATGCCTATTATTTTGTTTTCATAATCTGCCCATTCCAATATTGCATAGACGAAGGTCTCGCCAGCTTCCATTTCTATCCTCTGGTCCTGATTGTCGGCATCCACATAGATCTGGGAGATCAATAAAGTGGCTTGATTATTTTTTATTTCTATCCCGATCTCTGAGTTTAGGGGTATTTGTCCTAGATTTATATTCTTTTCATAATCATCCATGTCCTCTCCCTTTCTTATGACCACGCTCCTTATCACTTCAGGGTCATCAGCTAGTTCTATTTCGGGCCCCACTTCTTCCTCATAAGGCTCAGCTTCCAGCTGCTCTATATAGATTACCCCATTATCCCAGTCTATCCCTGTCAATATAGCATAGACAAAGGTATCTTCAACAGCTTGAGGAGCCTCTTCAGCCGGGGGGGCTTCCTCTTCCGGGTCTTCCGGGGCTTCAGTAATCTCTTCTGGTTCATCAACCGGATCATCTACTGGCTCTTCAGCAACTGGTTCTTCAGCTACAGGCTCTGCTGCACATCCTGCCAGGGCATAACTCCCGACCAGGGAAAGGGTTAGAACTATAACTATTGTCCATAATGATATTTTTTTCATTTTTTAAACTCTCCTTAAGTTTAATTTTTTAGTGTTTTCGAAATTGTTTCTGTCTTTTCGAAATATTTTCAAACCATAAATTAAATTGTATTTGACTTTTTCCTTTCTCAACTCCAATCCTATTTATTCTAGCAGGAAACCTTGAGCGCCTTATTATATAGTCTATCTACGCAAAATTGCAAATCCCTTACAACTATATCAATTATTATGTTCTTCAATTATTATGTTTGTCTTACCCTTCCTTGAGCTTCCTGGTCTCAGACCTTAATGTGCTGTAATAGGTCAGGGTTACCGCAAATATGATCAGGTGGAATTATACAGCTTCTATTTTATTTTTAAAGGGGGCAATAGTTAACCCTTAGCAAAAATAAACGCTTCTAAAAGCTTACAGAAAGCCTTATAAGATTCTTTTAAATAAAAAGCAGGCTTATATACATTATACCCATCCCGCCGAAAAAAGATATTATAGGTATGTGGCTGTAACCATATGACTGGGATACGGGAAGAAGTTCATCTATTGATATATAGACCATTAACCCCGATATCCCTGCCAGCACATATCCAAGGAGTTGTTCAGTTAAAAATGGAAGCAAGATAAGAGCAGATACAATTGCCCCCAAAGGCTCAGCTAGACCCGAGAGGAGAGCAAATAAAAACCCTTTTGCCCGGCTTCCGGTCGCAGCATAGATAGGAGTTGAAACTGCTATCCCTTCAGGAATATTGTGAATGGCTATTGCTACAGCAATGGCTACACCGAGCCTATAATCATAGAGGGTGCTGTAGAATACCGCCATGCCCTCAGGGAAATTATGTATGGCAATGCCAAGGGCCAAAAACATGCCTGTCCTCATAAGTCTTTTATTTGACTTCTCGTCAACTCTTTCTTTATGTTCACCGATATATTCATGAGGGATCAAGAAATCAATCAAAAACATTATTATTGCGCCTATAAAAAAGGCTATTCCAGCCCCCAGCAAACCCGTTACCTCTACGCTTTCTGGAAAAAGTTCAAACATGGAAATCCCGATCATTACTCCGGCTGCAAAACCAAGTACAAAACTAACGAATTTTTTATTTTCCCTTTTGAAAAGGATACCAATAACCCCGCCTACGGCAGCAGCCATCCCTGCGATAGAAGTTATTATAAGCGCTGTTAAAACCTCTTCGTTCATATGTGCATATATTTGGTATATAAGGTTATTTTGATTGTTAATTATAAGATAAAGGTTTTTGAAAAAAAAGATAGTTTTTACTAGCAGCCCATCCGCTGGCTTTTTGGGTATAAGATAATGGAATTATTTATTGATTTGGTAGGTCCTGTGCTCTTGGTCGAGAACAGAGGACGATTTATATTTTCACCTGTTTCCCATATTATTTTGATGGATAAGGGTTTACTTCAACATAGGTCTTCCCAAATCCTGATTTGGTCACCTTTAAAACCCTTAAAAACTTTATCAAAATAATAATATTCGACGAAAGAGGCATAAAACCTACCTTTTGCCCAATCCTTGTTATCTATTTTTTTTGGCATATTATATCCTGCCCAGGATCAATGGTGGATACCCCAAACTTTATTTAATTCGATTAAAAAACCTACTCCCATGCCAGGCTGGTTTAAATCTGCAGAGTTCTTTATACTGTCTATTACCTTTTCAGTTTTACCTCTATCCACAATTATAAAAATAATTTCTTTTTCGGGCTCAACAGGGATACCTAATATGGTGGATTTCTCATGTACCCCGATTCCCCGCCCGAATATAATAGTCCCCCCTTCTGCACCAACTTTTTTTGCTGATTCCATTATTTCCTCTGAAAAATATTTTTTTACGATCACCACAATTAAATCATGCTTATCATTTAAAAACTTATTTGATATATTCTTCTCTTCCAAGAGGCCCCCTTTTTAAAGTTTAATTAAAATAAGTTCATTAGCCGAAAATTGGCTATTAAAAACGTATATTAAACTTATTTAATTTTCACATAAAAAACCGTGGTTGTTAAACCAGAGAAAATCATGAGTAAGTCTGTCTCTTCATTAAATACTTGTAAATGATAAAACTTCGGGCAATAAAATTGATATTTTGGCAGCTCGATGCTAAAATTTTCCCATTGGGAAAATAAATAAATAAATACTATTTTAAAATGAAAAGAAAATTTGTTACAGTGCTGCTCACCATTATCATAATATTTCTAATACTTGTCGTAGTCTATGAGACCAATGTCTCCGATTCAGGAAAAGAAACCATAATAGCTGAAAATGAAGAGGCTGTTCCAGTAGAAGAGATAGTCGAACCCGAGACTGGCCAGGAAGATATGGAGGCAGTAGAAGAGGTTGTAAATCACGATAGAGAGAGCGCATCCTCTGTCACCAATAAACCTGGTGGATCCGGAGCTTCAAGCAGCCAAAGGGAGGTCATAGTACCTGAGACATTTGAGACCGAAGAGGAGGAAGCTGAAGAAAATCCTACCCTTCGTTTAAGGATTTATGAAGGTCCAGTAGTTATACCTGATCAAAATATGTGTTACTACAGGGTAGAAGCTATTGCAAGCGGAGACCCCTATCCGGCGATTCAATTCAGCAAGGATGACAGCCATGGGGCTTGGGGGAGGAACCGGACACAGGTAAACTTAAGTGCCGGAGAAAGCTATAATCTTGTGGTAACGGCAGCAAATTCTGAAGGGACAGTGACAAGAAGCATAAATCTTTCCTGGCCCCAATAAGATATGATCAAATAGCCCTGCATGTAAAACTAAATTATTATCTCAGGCTAGGCTTACTGGGGATATAGGATTAATGCTGATAGTTGGAATTGAATTTTTAAAGAGACTGTCCCGCCGAAGTCATTCGTAAGATTCAACCAGGTTTTTATAATTTTCGTGGATCAGCTTCTTGTCAAATTCCCAGAACTCGTTTAACATGTCCTCTTGTTCTTCTTTGGTAAAGTAAGACATGCTAGGGATAAAAAAGTCGTTATCCTCTTTCCTTATATGCTGCGGATAAAATGTTACCAGCTTTTCGAGCTGGCCCAGTATGGTCTTTATGTTGGCCTTTTCTCCATTTATATATTTATTTTTAGCTTCGGATAAGATCGCTGTATTCTCTCTTGCATAAACATGTTCTTTTATAAGCTCATCCAATATTTTTTTATGGGCCTGTGACAGGTCTTTAATTTTGAGTTCCCTAAAAAGGATGTCTTCCTCTTTACCATGATGGCATCTGTCTGCATAAGTCCTGATAAAATCTATTGCCTGGTCTAAAAAAGTTATGTTTACTCTACCTTTTTTATTTATGGTTTCAAATTCTGAATCCAGTAAGCTTATCATCCTTTCAATTAACCTGTGCTCTGTCATCAAAGGTCCTGCAGGCAGCATAACCTAATACCTCCCAATTTATCTAACAACCCTGACCAGTTCCCTATTCCATATATCCGGCTGGCCATCTATTTACAATGCTCTCTCTTCATTCTATCTCTGGCTACATTTCTTCTCAATAAGACAAAAATTAAAAAACAA
>PWSB01000228.1 GCA_003563375.1 Actinomycetota bacterium
AGGGCTGCCCTTGATGAGGAACCACGCATATGAAGGCTATCCCCCTTTCCCCTGCCTGTATCTGGTGAAGCTCATGGGGCTCGATAAGAAGGGCATGGTCTTTTTCTATAGGCACTTTGCCGCTTTTAGTCAGCACATTCCCATCCCCAGATATTATATATATCTCGTGCTCCCATTCATGGCTGTGTTTGGGGCTATAACCGTTAGGCCCTACCTCAAACACCCTCAAAGCAAAATTGGGGGCCCCATCCCTTGAAGTGATAAGGGGATAGAACTTTACCCCCTTCATCTCTGAATCCTCTATTGAGGCTGGCTGGATATCTGATCTTTTTTTAATCTTCAATAGGCACTCCTTTCCTGGTATTTGATTTTACGGTTAAACAATCCTATCTCCTTTAGTATCCAGGCTGCTGTGACGCTTATAGATAAAAAATCCGCTACAGGTATAGAATACCATACCCCGTCCAGGCCCATTAAAACCGGAAGGCCCAGTATAGCAGGGATCAGGAACAATACCTGCCTGGACAAAGTTATTATAAGAGCCGGAGCCGGTTTTCCTATAGCCTGGAAAAGCCCCCCTCCTATTATCTGGACACCCAAAAAAGGTAAAAAAAGCACCGCTGTCCTCAGTGGAGCCACCCCCATGTTAACCAGCAAGGGACTGCTGCTGAAAAAATTTAATATCTGCCTGGTAAAAAACATGACCGCTATAAAACCGATAGCGGAGATGGCAGTGGTCCACAATACAGCAGCGGCAAGCACCCTTTTTACCCTGGGCAAAAGCTCCGCTCCATAATTGAAGCTGGCTATAGTCGAAAAACCCTGAGTAAGACCCACTATAGGCATATGTATAAGGCTCAAAAGCCTAAAACCTATACCCATAATAGCTATATATAGGTCATTGCCGTAATAGGAAAGGGCACGGTTGAATATTAAAATTATGACGCTGGACATCGAGCTTTTAAAAAAAGAAGGCAGGCCAACCGAAAATATCTCCTTTGCCAGGGGTATCCTTAGCTTGAAACAGGAAAGGTCAATATCCAAAAGACTCTTCCCCCTTATATAGAAGGCCAGGACATACAAGCAGCTTATACCCTGGCTTATAACCGTGGCCACAGCAGCCCCTCTTATACCCATGCCCAATACGAATATGAATATAGGGTCTAATATTATATTGGCAACCGCCCCAATCAGCATAACATACATGGAGGCCTTTGGGTTTCCTTCTGCCCTTATAAGGTTGTTCGAGGTGATAGAAAAGGAATAAAAAAGGAACCCTATCAGTATTATGCCAAGATAATCACGGGCATAAGGCAACACTTGTTCCGAGGCACCAAAAAAAACAAGGAAATGGTCCATAAACAGGTAGGTGCCTGCTGTTAAAAAGACAGCCAGCACCAGGTTGATGACTACCCCGCTTCCCATTGTATCTGCCGCGGTCTTTTTATCATTTCTCCCCAGAGCCCTGGACATCACCGAAGAAGCCCCGGTCCCTACCATTATACCCACAGACATCATTATAAGCTGTACAGGGAACACTACGGAAAGAGCAGCAATGGCAAGAGGTCCAGAGCTTTTCCCAACAAATATAGTGTCCACTATATTATATAAAGCGCCGACAACCATGCCTGTGATAGCGGGCGCTGAAAAACTAAAAAGCAATTTTGTTATTCTTCCGGTAAGGATATGTTCCCTTTTTTGGTTCATATGTCCCAAGGATGCTCTACTTTAATTTATTTTTACCATTATACATATAAACGGTGAGGTTTAAAACATGTGGCGAAAAAACGGGCCGTGTGCTCAAAATACATATTCAAAGTTTTTTATGCCCAGCCTGGTAAGTGAAAAATCATATTTTACCGGGTCTTTTGGACAGAACCTTTTAAAGGAGCGGGTTACCTCCAGAGCAGTCAAAATATCCGCCTGGCTTCTTTCGGTCAAGCCCAGTTCCAATGATATTTTATGCATGTGGGTATCAAGGGGTATTATAAGCTGGGAAGCCCTTATGCCTTTCCAGCCTCCGGGGTCTACATCATCTTTTCTTACCATCCACCGCAGAAAAAGATTAAACCTTTTAAAAGCGCTCCTTCCCCCCGCATCAGGGAAAAGGCTGCTGCAGAAGCCGCTAGGCCTGCAGGTAAGAAGCCTTATGAAATTCTTTAAGGAAAGGAGCACATCCTCATCCTCTTTCCTGTACCCGGAAAGAAAACATTCATTCAGTGACCCGAATCTTACAAGGGCATCCCTTAGGCAGACCAAAAAAAATACAAGCTGGTTTTCATCTGTAAACCGATGCTTGAACCCCTTAAAAGCCTCTACCAGTTCTAAATTAGTTGCCTCCAGCAGGAAAGTATAGGGGCTTGGACCCATTTTATAGAAGACAGAGGACACATTCTTAATTATCTGGGCTACCCTCCCATATGCCAGGGACGAGGCTACCATACCTACTATCTCCCTATCCTTTATATCAGTATATCCGTACAAAAACTGCAGGGGGTCTGGGTTTACATGCTCCCGTTTATTATATCTTATATACAGGCGGTCCAGCTTGGCCCTGGTGAGCATTTCAGCCCAACTCCTGGTGCCTGCGGTATATTTCTTCAGATAGAGCTTCCAGCCGTTGCAGGTCCTTATCCAAAGCAAACCCTTTAACCATTACAGGCTCTATCACTTCAGCCTTTATAGAGGAAAGAAGCTCTCCTATGACCTCGACCGTTCTGCCCCCCCAACCGTAAGAGCCTATCAGGGATACGAACCTAGTCTTAGGCCTTAGGGCTTTTAAAAGATAGGCAGCATATACTGCCGCAGGATGGGGGCCTGCCAGCACCGTGGGAGTAGCCAGCACCACAGTTGCTGCGTCTACCATAGCCATTGCAAGTTCACCAAGGTCGGCTTCTGTGAGATTAAACACCTTTACCCCAATCCCCTTGGCCTTTAATTTTTCTGCAAAATAGTCAGCCATAGCCTTAGTGCTTCCATGCATAGATACATAGACCAGCATCACCTCGTTTTTTACCTTATCCGAGGTCCAGTCCCTGTATGCATCCAATATAAAATCATAATCCCTATATATCTGGCCGTGGCTAGGGGCTATCAAATCCAAATCAAGCTTCTCTATCCTTTCAAGATGCTTTTTGGCCATATTGGCAAAAGGCATCATTATCTGCCCGTAATATCTTTTGGCGCTCATGTAAACAGAATGTTTATCATGGACATAAAGTTTTTGAGAAGAATAATGTGCACCCAAAAAATCACAAGGGAAAAGGATGCGGTCTTCCTTTAAATAAGTAAACATGGTCTCAGGCCAATGGACCCAAGGCGCCAAAAAAAACTGCAGGTTTCTTTGTCCCAAAGGAAGGACCTCTTCATCAGAGATAGTCAGAAAATCCTCTTCCTTTAAATGCAGCAGGTCCTCTAACATACCTTTGCACTTTTTATTGGTAACCACTTTGGCCTGGGGGAATCTTTTCAGCACATAGGGAATCGAACCTGAGTGGTCCTGCTCAGCATGGTTGCTTATGATATAATCAATCTTTTCTACCCCCAAGCTCTCCAGATTATGCTCAAGCACTTCCCTTTTTGCCGGGTCAACGGTATCTATTAGAGCTGTCTTGTCTTTGCCCTGTATAAGGTAGGAATTGTATGTAGTGCCATCAGGCAGGGGGATAAGCTCATCAAAAAGCCTCCGCTGCGGGTCTCTTGCTCCCACATAATATAATCCATCCTTTATTTTTTCAGTCATCTACCCTTCCTTTTTAAATATAATAATCGCACTTTAAAGGTGCGATTATTATAATATATCTTTTACTAAAAAAGTTGCAACACTATGTTCTTTGCCCCAGTTCTTTATCCATCATAAACAATGCATTGCCAGATTCTCCCATTAGCTTAATCTTGTTGACTATCTGTTCGGCAGAGGCTTCCTCTTCGACCTGTTCAGCTACAAACCACTGCAGAAAATTATCAGTAGCATGGTCATTTTCTTCCCTAGCCAGGTCGACCAGGCCGCTTATCAGGCCGGTGACCTTTTGTTCATGGCTGTATACCTGCTTGAAGACATCAAGAGGTTTGTCCCATTGCCACTCTGAAGCTTCCACATCTTTAAGTATTACTTTACCGCCTCTTTCATTGACATATTCAAAAAATTTCATGGCATGTTCAAGCTCTTCCTTTGCCTGTGCTTTCATCCAGCCAGCAAAACCAGGCAGGCTTATAGACTCAAAGAAAGCACTCATAGACAGGTAAAGGTAGGACGAAAACAATTCTGCATTGATTTGCTCATTGATTGCTTTTTCGATTTTTTGGCTGATCATTTTTACCCCTTTCTAAATTAATCCGTTACAATTTTACCCTATCATGATCAAATAGGTTTTTATATTTTTTTATGGCAGAACCACCAATCATAACATTCGAACTTTTTGGACTTGATCCTTTCATTTGCTGTTTTCTCATCTGTGGGAGGAGGAATAATAACCTCATCGCCTATAAGCTCGTTATTGGGCCAGTTTGCAGGTATGGCTACCTTATTTTTCGCGGCTACCTGGAACCCCTTTATTATCCTTAAGATCTCATCCATATTCCTTCCAAGTTCCTGGGGATAATAAAGTATCGCCCTTATTTTACTGTCAGGATCGACGATCAATACTGCCCTTACAGTGGTGGTACCTTTACCGGGATGTATTAGCCCAAGTTTCTTGGCTATCCTTCCAGTATCATCTGCTATTACGGGGAACTCAATCGCCACATCAAGGTTTTCCTTTATCCACTGCACCCATTTTATATGGGAAAAGACCTGGTCGATGCTTAACCCTATGAGCTCACAGTTAAGGTTTTTAAATTCTTGGTACCTTTTTTGGAATGCTACAAACTCGGTAGTGCATACCGGTGTAAAATCAGCAGGATGGCTAAACAATATAAACCATTTTCCTGCGTAATCAATAGGTAGAACAATCTTTCCATGGGTAGTGGCCGCTTCCATTTCGGGGAAAGTGTCTCCTATCAAAGGCATCCTTTCTTCCATTTTAGTCTCCTTAAATAGTAATTTATATTATTTAATAGCTTTTATTAATTTAGCATTATCATTTTTCTCTGTCAACACTTATTATATTAATATTATATTTCTTATATATTTAAAATGCCATCTGATTTTGACCAAGCTAATCAAACCTCACATCGGGCCTGTCCCTTCCGGCGTAGTCAGACCATCCCCTGCTCTCCCAAAACCCTTTATAATCATAATCGACAAATTCAATCCTGTTTATCCACATAGCCCATTTCATCCCATATTTAGAAGGTACTACCATCCTGGCTGGAAATCCATGTTCCTGGGCCAGGGTCCTCCCATTCATCTCATAAGCAAGCAGTACCCCGGGCTGCCCTGCTTCCTCCAAAGTAATGGATGTGGAATATCCGTCCTCACAATAAAATATAACATCATATACCCCCTCCTCAGGACCCGCCATCTCAATTATTTTAGAAAATGGGGCACCGGCCCACACTGCGTTCCCTATCGCTCCGCCGCCAGGGGGATTTGAGATAGTCTCCAGGGTAGCATAGACAGATTCGTGGCCTATTTCTTTTAAGCTTCCGTAATCAAGGACCAGAGGATTATCCACCAATCCTTCTACTGCAAGCCTCCAATCCTCGATGTCTATCTCGGGCACCGGCCCTATGGAGAGGGTGAACATGCTTTGCTCTGATGCAAATTCCAGCCATTCAGCATCCATGCGGTCGTATTCGGATACCATATCCTCGAAGATGGATATAAAACTGAACAGGACCGGGTTCTTGACCCATTTATTGGTCGGGCCGCCGTCCAACACGATCTTTAAAAGGCCGTCCTGGGTGGGATTTAGGTACTGGCCCTCCTTTTTCCACACAAGGTAAGCATCCTCAAACTCTGCCATAGTAAAGTCTGCAGCATAAAGGTCTGTAGCGTAGGCAATCACATGCATAGCCTCATCTTCGACCAAAAGATCGTTTAAGATATGGCCCAGCCTTAAGCCTGTATATTCTATTTCTATCTTTTCGCCGTCAGAGCGTATGCCTTCGATAACCTTTGTCTCCACCTGTTGGCCGTGCCTGTCCAGGATCCGGGCAAAGGTCAGCTCCCTGCTTTCCTGCACAAGCCCATCGAATAATATCCTGTACTCGGGGATGCTCTCAGCAAACTCCTGGTCATCTTCAATAGTGTCTATGTCTATGGTTTCAGGCACAAAAGCCTGTTCACCGGGCCTTCTCCGCTCAAACTCGTTTTCAAAGATAAAGTAACCTAAAAAACCAGCCAGGATAAGCCCTGAAAGCACTATAACCAAATTGTAAAAAATCTTTTTTCTCATCTTAATGCAAAATATGAAAAACCGCCTATGAACATAATACCTATCAGCAACAGCAGGATATCAAGATAAAGGCTCTTGGCCCTATTCCTTGCCAGGGCAAATCTTATGCTGGCAAGGCTGTGGAATGTAAAAAGCACAAGGAAGCTTATATTTATATATATCTGATGCAGAGCATGGGCCACCCCCCTGGTTAAAAAAGTAAAATAGCCTAGCTGCCTGTAACCTGTTATTATCATCACTATAAAAAGGGGGATCAGCAAATAAGCCGTTATCCGGTTTAACCTTCTTAAAAATTTATCCATTTACCAGCCATATACAATAGAATTGTTTATCTTAATGATGGATTCTTTGGCGGCCAAAGTCAACATTACGGAATTCAACCCTTAAAATGTCTTGCTTTTTTCGCTTCCCTTATCCTTTCCATAATAGGTGGGTGGCTATAGAGAACGTATTTGACCCACGGGCTGGGGTCCACATCGGAAAGATTAGTCTTTGCCAGCTTGGTAAAAAGTTTTATAAAATAATCAGGGTTTTGGGTCAATCCAAGGGAGATATTGTCCGATTCCCTTTCGAATCTCCTGGATAGCCAATTTTCTGCCGGCATCAGTATGGGCCCTAGCAGGCCATAAAGGATAAAAATGACTATTATTATCCGAAAACCCTCCCCGCCTATATTTTCTGAAAATATTCCCAACAGAAAGAAGAAAATAAAAATAGCTGCAAGGGAGACCGATGATAATTTAAATATATGTTTTTTTTTCCAATGCCCGATCTCGTGGGCAACGACTGCCAGGGTCTCTTCTTTGTCAAAACGATTTATCAAAGTATCAAAGAGCACAATCCTTTTTGTGCGGCCCATCCCGGAAAAATAAGCATTAGCCTTTCTGGTCCTGGTGCTTGCATCGGCAATTAAAACATTTTTTACCTTGATCCCAGCCTCTTCAGCCATTCTCTTGATGCTCTGGACCATAGAAGCATCATCAAGAGGCTTGAACCTGTAAAAAAGAGGAGCTACCAGCAGGGGATAAAGTATGTTAGCCAAAAAAATAAATGCAGCCATAGCCAGGAAAGCTAAAATCCACCAGGTTTGGGGAAAATAATAAATTATTGCATACAAGCCTGTTAGGCCAAAGGATCCTATTATGAAAACCAGAAAAAAACCTTTGAGGTAGTCCCAAAGCCAGCCTTTAAAGGACTGGTTACTTAAACCAAACCTTTTTTCGGTCTTAAAGTTTTTCCAGTAACTTATGGGAAAATTGATAAAATATGTCACCAGCAGGAATAAAGCTATGATAGCCGCCGCCCTTGCCGGGGCTATAAAATTTTCATCCAGGTATTGCCCGGCTAAGAA
>PWSB01000092.1 GCA_003563375.1 Actinomycetota bacterium
ATGGGAATAGTGCATAGCGGGGGCGGCTTAGGAGGTTTTTTAGGGGCTTCCATATTGCCTTTTGTAGGAGAGATCCTGGGCTGGAGGACCGCCCTCATATTCGGAAGTATCTTTGCTATACTGGTCGCAGCCATAATTTTTAAATTTTATCGTCCAAAAATTGTTCCGGATGGAGCAGGCGAGAGTTTCGAGGACCAGCCTACCTTAAAGCAGGACCTTATTTTTTTGCTGAAAAACCGGTATCTTGTATGGGTCTGTTTTATGGGAGTGGTCTTTGGGATGAGCACATCTGCTGTGGGAGGCCATTTTCCATTATACCTTACCCAGGACCTAGGGTTTAGCCCTGCCTTTGCGGGTTTGGGGCTTGGCGTTTTCCATATCGGAGGAGTCATAGGCCAACCTGTCATGGGCTTGTTAAATGAGAGGTTATTGCACAATGACAGCCGGAAGAGCCTGTTTATTTTAGGTTTGTTCATCTCGGGTTTTGCATTTTTCCTGGGCCTTGTGGTAAGCAATTTTTATTTTCCCCCTTATGCCATCATAATTTTTTCTTTTTTGATGGGTTTTTTCACCATGGGCATAATAGCCATTTATTTTACCGCTGTGACCGGGCTGGTCTCCGCCAGGCATATAGGGATAGCTACAGGGATAGCCCTTATCTTTATACGGATAAGTGTAGTGCTTACCCCAGCACTGTTCGGGTTGGTCGCTGACATAAGCAGTGAATATGCAGAAAGCTGGATTATTCTGGGTGCCGCTTCACTCCTGTTTACGGCATCTTTCTTTTATTTCAGCAGAAAATACATCAGCCAATCCAATTTGGGGTAGGCAGTAAATATTTTGGCCGGAAATATATATCTGTGTCTAGACCTTTATTTTATTGAAAATTATAAAAATGCTGTTATTATTAAAAAACTAAAAAATCTGTTAACTTATTAAAGATGAAAAAGATAACCATAATAATTTTAGCCGTAATTTTGATTACTGCTCTTGGATGCAGGACGGCAAAAAGTTCGGCCCCCCAGGCTTACGACAATGCAGTGGTTGAGGCCCAAAAGGGAAACCTACCCCCGCCTCCTCCCCCTCTGGATGAGATAATCGACCCTGAGGAGCCCGAAGAGGACACCACTATGCGCATAGGGGCAAGCGGAGTGGGTAAATGGGGCCTTGCTTTTACGGGCAAGGAAGCTGTCGCGGAGATAAGACATGTAATGGACAGGCAGGATTACTTCTGGGAAGCAGTGGATATAGCCCTGGAAAACGACATATACATAATTGCAAATATAGATAACTGGACCTTTGACGGGAGGCTGGATCCTGATGAGCAGGAATGGAGGGAGAGGGTGGAAAGCCTGGTAACAGACCTCGAAAGAAGGGGAGCAAACAAACAAAATGCCAGGATCACCATAGAAAATGAGCCCATGAAATATATTAGCAGGGAACAATACATATGGCTGGTCAACATAGCTTATGACCAGATAGACCAAAGGTTCTATATGGGCGCAGGAAATGAAGAATATGATCTTGCAAAGCAAAGGGGTAATATGTATGAATACCTTTGCGAGAATGCAGATTTTGATATCCTGGATACCCACTGGCAAGCCTCCTTTGCCACACCTGGGGATATAGAGAATAAGGCTAATTGGTTCAGGGACCTTGCTGACAGGCATGATAAAAGGCTCAGTGTCACAGAAGCAAACTGGTATGACATAGCTACTCCAGAGGGATATGACCTTCTGATTCAAACGATGACCAAAGCAGAGGAGCTGGGAAGCGAAGATTTTTGTGTCGTATTTACAAGCCTGGATGACCAGCCACAGTATGAGTGGCTGGCATTTATATACAACGGGGAGGTCAGGAACCAGCAGCACTGGGATGATTTCCTCAGCCGGATTGAATGATTTCCTTTTTTATCCGCATTTAATAGAAATTCTATATCCATCAAATTATTAGTACTTAAAATTTTTTCTTTTTTAAATTATAATTACAAAAATTTGAGTAAGGATAAAAGATGCTTGAACATAAAATACTTTACAATTCAATGGAGATCTCTAATGACTACGGCAGGAGAGACTATATAGAAGCTCCCGAGAAGGCAATAATGGAAAAGCTTTCCGGCTGGCTTCCTGCAGCAGGGATGCTTGACATGGGAGTCGGTGGAGGAAGGACTACCAAATATTTCGCTCCGCTGGCTGGCCGATATACAGGGGCTGACTATGCTCCCAGCATGATAAATATCTGCAGGGCAAAATATGGTAGCCTATATCCTTTTACAGAATGCGATGCAAGGAAGATGGACCGTTTTAGAGACAGCAGTTTCGATTTTGTGCTGTTTAGCTACAATGGGATAGACAGTTTCAGCCACACCGACCGCATGACAGCTTTAAAAGAAATCGCCAGGGTATTGAGGACCGGCGGCTATTTTGCTTTTTCCAGCCATAACCTGAATTGGTCAATGCTGCCTGACCTGTTTAGGCTAAAAGGGCCGGATGAAGATAAACACAAGAGTGTTGCTTTTTATGCCAGGCAGGGGTTTAAAAACCTGCGTTTAAGTTATTTAAACAAGAGCCTGCTTATGGGTAACCTTATCGAGCGCCTCAAAAAAAATGAGAGGGGCTGCCTGTATGATAATTCACTCAACGGTAAGGCCAGCATATATTATATAACATCAAGGGAACAGAAAAGACAGCTCCATAAAAACGGGTTTAGGGATATAATGACTTTTGGAAGATGTGGCAGGGAGTCAGGCAAAGAAGACGAGCTAAACAGGGGGGCATGGATATATTATCTTTGCAGGAAAAGATAACTCTATTTTACCCGTTTCAGTTTTAATTATATAATATTATTTTGGGCAAAAATATTGTAAGGAGCATCTTTGGACACTAGGCCTATAGGGGTATTCGATTCAGGGCTTGGAGGGCTTACCGTACTCAGGGAGATCATGAAGGCTGTTCCCGATGAAGACATAATCTATTTTGGAGATACAGCCAGGGTCCCTTACGGCCCCAGGGACCTGGAAGAAGTAAGAAGATTTGTATTTAGGATAACCAGGTTTCTATTTGAAAAGCATGTAAAACTAATTGTAATCGCCTGCAATACTTCTACGGCAGCTGCACTTTCGGACCTGGACCAAAAATACGGGATACCCGTGATAGGTGTAATAGAACCGGGAGCCAGGACCGCTGTCTGCAATACAGCCAATAAAAGGGTGGGCGTGATCGCTACAGAAGGCACGGTAGATAGCAGGGCTTATGATAAAGCTATATCTGAGCTCGACGGCAGCATAAAAGTGTATTCAGTTGCTGCTCCCAAATTGGTAGAGTATGTGGAAAAAGGGATATTGGACGGCGGAGAGCTTGACAGAGCCATCTGCAGCTACATAAACCCTCTGCTGCAGAAAAATATTGATGCCCTTATCATGGGCTGCACGCACTTTCCTTTGATAGAAAAAAATATAACCTCTTGCTCCGGAAATAATATAAAAGTGATAAGCTCTGCTGTAGAAACAGCTATAGATGTAAAAAAAATATTAAAAGAAAAAGGTATAGAGGCCCCTAAGGGGAGAAAACCTTCCCGGATTTTCTATGAGACCGGTCTGGCAAGCCATTTCTTTGAGGTAGGGAGAATGTTTTTGGGTGAAGAGATCACAGGTGTGGTGAGCATCGATTTAAAACTATGACTTTGAAAGGGTGTTTTTATGGCTGAAAGGATAGACGGAAGAAAACCGGACCAGATAAGGGAAATAAAGATCAACAGAAATTACATCTCGCATTCCGAAGGGTCAGTCTTTATAGAAATGGGCAACACCAGGGTAGTATGTACAGCAACCATGGAGGAGAAAGTTCCTATGTTTTTAAGGGGCAGAGGCAAGGGATGGGTAACAGCTGAATATGATATGATACCTGCTTCATCACCGCAGAGGATCATAAGGCCGCAGTCCATGGGAAAGATAAGCGGAAGGACATATGAGATCCAGAGGCTTATAGGTAGGTCCCTGAGGGCTGCAGTGGATCTGAATAAGCTTGGGGAGAGGACCATATGGGTGGACTGTGATGTAATAGAGGCTGATGGGGGCACCAGGACAGCATCCATAACCGGAAGCTTTATTGCCCTTTTTGACTGCCTCCATTCTCTTGTTGAAAGAAAGTTGTTAAAAGAACTTCCTATTGAAAGTTTTATTGCTGCCATAAGCGTGGGTATGGTAAGAGATGAGATACTGGTGGACCTTTGTTTTGAAGAAGATTCTACAGCGGATGTTGACATGAACGTGGTCATGGATTCAAAGGATAGGCTCATAGAGGTGCAGTCTACAGCAGAAGGAAACCCTTTTAGCAGAAAAGATTTTGATACCATGCTCCAAAAAGCAATGGATGCCATATCTGATTTGATAAGCATGCAAATGAAAGTTTTAAGCGAAGGGATATAAACTGGT
The DNA here is from genome assembly GCA_003563375.1 of Actinomycetota bacterium. Taxonomy (GTDB): domain Bacteria; phylum Actinomycetota; class Humimicrobiia; order Humimicrobiales; family Humimicrobiaceae; genus Halolacustris; species Halolacustris secundus. The sequence continues at coordinate 4,433 of PWSB01000092.1, forward strand.
ATGCTGGAAATAGTCATAGCCTCCTGCAATGATGGAAAGATAGAAGAGATAAAAAACTACTCGGATCATCTTAACAGCAAGATAAACTGGTTGACTTATAAGCAGGTTGAAGGTTTTCCTGAAGTCGAAGAGGCAGGGTCTACTTTTTTAGAGAATGCAAAGATCAAAGCTTCAGCTATTGCCGAATATACCAAAAAGATGGTGATTGCTGATGATTCAGGGTTGGAAGTAGACTGGCTGGGGGGAAAACCGGGGATCTATTCTTCACGGTATGCAGGCAAAAGTGCAAGCGATTATGATAACCGGAAAAAACTTATCCAAAACCTAAAAGACGCCCCTTACAGTAAAAGATCTGCAAGGTTTATTTGCAGCCTGGTGCTTTGGGACCCTAAAAAGGGCATGATATTTAAAACCTCGGGGGTTTGTGAAGGAAGAATAGGCTATACCGAAAAGGGAACCGGGGGCTTCGGTTATGATCCCCTGTTTACCCCTGAAGGATACGACAGGACCATGGCCCAGCTCCAGCCTGATGAAAAAAACAGGATCAGCCACAGGGGCAAGGCTTTGGCGGCCTTTTGCCGTTTTATTGAAAATTTTTAAATTTATGCTATTATACCTTTTGTTGTGTATCGGGATGTGGCGCAGTTTGGCTTAGCGCACCTGCTTTGGGAGCAGGGGGTCGGAGGTTCAAATCCTCTCATCCCGACCATTTTAGCGGGAATAGCTCAGTTGGCTAGAGCATCAGCCTTCCAAGCTGAGGGTCGCGGGTTCGAATCCCGTTTCCCGCTCCATTTCTCCCACTGTAACGGAGGTTTCTGGATTTATGGAGGAGTTTTCAATTTGAGGTGGTGTCCATATAGTGTCCATCACATGTCAAGTTTCTCTACTGAATCCTGCAGATGACCCGGGGAGAGATGGGAATATCTCATGGTCATCTTAATATTTTTATGGCCCATTAGCTGCTGGTAGCAGATGAGCTAGGGGACTATAATTGCAGAAATTCCAATGTGCAACCATTACAAACAATTTCTGTTATATGACAAAGATATTGCACCCCTAAGTATTTATATTATTTAGTTCCTTTGAAAATAAAAATGTGCAAGCTGAACTCCGGGTGATTCCTCCCAGTAAAACCAGGTCAGAGGTTCATGACAGACGGGTTATGACCCAAGGCAAAATTTATAACCTTCCTTCTGTTGAATTCCTGCAAAGAGGCCAGTTTAGCGAAATAAAGGAAACTAAAAATAAACCTCCATTTGAAAAATGGTGGAAATGAAAGTTTAGATATAATTACTGATTGGAATAGAATTGAGCAATTAAAAAACAATTATATTTAATCAAATGATTGTCTTTTTTCGTTTGTGCTCTGGTATTATTATTTAACATTGTCCATGTGCCAAAGACCGAGCGTTTCTTCTGACAGATAGCAATAGGATGGGTATTGGCTTTGTGTGCACATCAGTGTATGGTTAGTTTTTGAGCGGGGTGCAATTGATAAATTAGATATCATTTACAACTTTGCTTTACCTCAGTGGACAATAATTTGGTTTTATCGTTCATTTAAGAATGCTGATACACCACTACTAATTAAATTCTTATTATTTATTTCCCTCCACATAAATACTAACAGCATAATCTGCAAGGGATTCGTTGTTTTTCAAACCATCTAAAATAGCCCTGCCTATCGGATCTTCTGTGTTAGGGTCGATACAGGGGGATGACCCTCTTACTGTAATTTTCACATTCTCAAATCCAGATGCTTTGACCATTCTTTCATACTTATCAATAAGAATTGACCCTCCAATGCAGCCCACGTAAGCGTCAATGTTTTCCTGTATTTTCCTTGGCAGTTCTTTTTTTAGGGCGATATCAGAAATAGCTATCCTTCCACCCGGTTTTAACACCCTGTAGACCTCACCAAAAACCCTTGGCTTATCTGCTGAAAGGTTTATGACACAGTTACTTATAACTACATCAAAAAAATTGTCAGCCACAGGCAGGTTTTCTATTTCGCCAAGCTTAAATTCAACATTTTTAGATCCACCCTTTTTTGCATTATCCCTTGCTTTCTCAACCATTTCAGGGGTCATATCTACCCCTATGACCTTACCATTTTGTCCAACCTTGGTTGCGGCCAGAAAGCAGTCAAAGCCAGCGCCTGAGCCAAGGTCAAGCACAAATTCACCTTTATTGAGACTAGCCAAGGCTGTTGGATTTCCACAACTAAGAGCCAAATTAGCCTCATCAGGGATAGTTTTTAGCTCAGCCCCTGAATAACCAATGGATTTTGCAAACCCTTCAGCGTCTGGCCCGCAAGTGCCACATCCGCAGCCTTTCTGTTTTTGGGCAATCTTGCCATAAGCTTCTCTCACGAATTTTTGTGTTTTTTTATCATCCATTTTAATCACTCCCTTTACTAATTTTTTAACAGTTTCGACTTTCTGTGTTTAAAAATATATTTAAAAAACCATAAGCTTTTTGAAACGAGTTTTGGTCTATCTTGCAGTATACCCATCGCCCTTCTTTTCTGGTGGTAATAAGGCCTGCGTTTACAAGTTCCTTAATGTGATGTGAAATTGTTGGAACGGTAATTTTTAATGATTTTGATAAATCTTTAATGCAGGTTTCATTTCGACACGAAAGGCTCTCTTTTTCGCATTTACATTTTTTCTTATAAATAAACAATAATATTTTTAATCTATTTTCATCAGCAAGCGTTTTAAAGATTTTGGCCAATTTTTTAGTATCTTTATACATAATGAAACCCTTGATGTTTGGATACTTAGACAACTGTCTAAATATTATCGACCTAGTAATCCTTTGTCAAGAAGAAAAATTTACAGAAGAAAAATTTACAGATAAAACTTTCTTTAAAAACTTTTATCATCGTGGACCCCATGTTTATTGAAATATTGAGGAAATTAAGGGAAGAGCTGCAAAAGAAAGAGAGAATGGCATTAAAAAACCAAATCGATATAGATGGTCAGCCTAGAGGAAGAATGAATCCAAAAATAAAAAAACTGGTATCTATTAAAAGTACCGGCGCATTTTAAACATGCCTGAATTAAAAAATGAGGAAATCGATAAAATGAGAAAGAATCTCGGCATTTTTGCCCGGGCAATCTGAG
>PWSB01000166.1 GCA_003563375.1 Actinomycetota bacterium
GCCTACCATCTCATGGGTATCAGGTCTAAATAATCCTTTATGGTCCCGCCCTGCAGGCAGCAGTCTATGATCTCTTTTCCCAGAGGGTCTATTTTGCCGCTTAAAAACTTCATCAGTTCTTTTTTGAAAAATTTGTTCAATATCTTTGCTCCGGCATCATAAGCCTTCTTTCCTATCTCAGGCTGCAGCTCAGGCCGTATGAAATATTCAGGGATGGTGACCCCTTCAAGCTGCATGACTATGGGGCTGAATCCCAACAGGGGAAAACGTGCAGGCTCCATATTTTTAGGATCAAACCTAGCCGCGCCTTTTCTGGCTATAAACTCCCTTGAGATCCACTGGGGCATAAAGCCTACCCTCCAGGAGCCTATATGCTGGTTGGGGAACAGGAGAAACCTTGTGTCAGGGGTGTTAAGTATCTGTCTCAGCAAAAGGTTGGCATGCCTTATAAACTTACCCGTAGCAAAAGGCCAGTATGAACCCACCCCTTCGCTTGAAAGCTCCTTTGTCTCAATAATGGAAGGATTTGAATCACCCCTGGGGGCTACAAGCCTCCAGAGCCAGGCAATAGCAGGCGGCAGGACATTAAACAGCCCTATTATCCCATATGTAGGATGTTTCCTGGTGCACAGCGGTGCCCTTATGCCAAAACTCCTGTAATCTACATCCACAGGGCCGTCGACTGTATTAGGGATAAGCTTCCTGGGGATTATCACCCTGGGATTAGGGCAGGCCACACCGGGCTCATCCTCTGTATGCTCCCATATGAGGCAGGTAGAATCAGGTACACCATACAGGTTTAAGAAAATCAATGGCTTTTCAGGAGCAATGGTGATGCTTTCAAGGTTGGGGTCCGTGCCATATTTGGTAATATGGTTCAGCCTTATAAACCAGGCCTCTTCTGCATCCGAGACCACTAATTTCTTATTATCATTCTGAAATGAGGGCAAAGAAAGCGCCATGTCATCGGTTATAGGCCTGATAACACAGTTCTGGGTAAGCCTGAGAGAAAAATCCTTTCCGGTAACCGCATTGGTGCCCAACTGGAGTGTACCGTCTTTTTCCCTGTGGGGATATTCAAGCATCTCGCTTTTGCCTCCCCCGCTTGCGCCTTCATGGAAAATTGTGGTTATGTTCTCATACGGCGTCTGGACCTGTATTGTAGAGCCGTGCAGGGTCAACCATTTCTCATTTTCTCCTATCTGCAGCAGCACACCGAATATCCCTTTTTTTGCGCTTGGGCCCGGATACAGGTTATAAGAGAAGATCTCGTGTATATCTTCACAACGGTTATGGACCACAAATTGTTTGCCTTTAAAATGGGTCATCCTGAATATAGGGGCAAGATATATTATGGTGATAGGCTTAAACGGTTCTTTGAGCTTATCCAGGTCAAGTATGCCCTGAAGATCAGCCAGCCCCCCTATAAAAAAGCCTGCATTATCTGGAGCCACCAACAAGCCCTGGTAGCCTGTCAGGTCCCCCCCTACCTTGATCGGCAGCAATGCAAGGTCCTGTGTCTTTAGCCAGTCAAAGGTCTCAGCCCTTATATCACTGAATTCTCTATTGTAAATAGAATTGAATTTAACCTTATCGGTATCTTTATTATCTCCGATTACCGTGCACTCGGGGTCTCTTCTCCGCATATACTTCTCAAAATAATTTATGACCAGGCCATTTTTGCACCTGGCTACTTCGGCCTCATTTAGGTGTTTGTCTCCCTGGCTGTAAGAGACCACGAACCTTTTATTTTTTTTATCTTTCATGGCCAATTCGACTATTTCTTCCCGCTTCTTTAAAACAGTAACGCGGGGAGCAACAGTAAACAATTCTTTTACTTCATCGGGTACTTCCCATTTTTTCCATTCCATCTTCACGCTGCCTCCTAAAAAATAAAGCAAAAACCCGTAATGGTTCCAAAAGCTTGGTTTTTTGCGGTTGAATATTATCACAGGAAAAGCTAATTTGCAATACGCGGGGCCTATCCTATCAGAGCAATAGAAGGGGCTAGGACACCTGCCAGGGCTTCACAGTAAAACCCTCTTCTTCTAGCTTTTTAATTACCTCGCCCAGTTCTTTTCCCTGTTTTTTTGAACCCTGGACTATATTGGTCTTTCTTCCCAGTGTCTTTCTTGCCACAGGGTTGGCAACGCCAAGAAATCCCATATCTTTTAATATATCTATAAGTTCAGGATACTGCTCAGTCAACCGGTAAACAGATTCCCTGAGGTCAATCTCCTTCATCCAGCAACCTTTTTTCTCCTTTAAGAGACCTTATTTTAGTAGCGTCCATGGTGACCTCCAGGGTCCCAAGGTATTCCTGGTTTTCATCCCTTATTGCAATAAACTTGATATAGACGAACTTTCCTTCAAAATCGATCCAGAAATCAGCATGGTCCCTCTTTTTAGACTTAAAATCCTGCACGATCCTTTCCACCTTGTCCAGGCTCTGGGGGGGATGGCAGTTTCTGACCTCTCTTCCTATAACCGACCTTGTCCTCACAAATATCCTGTCCTTGTGGTCAGTAAAATATTTCACCCTGTCGTCCTTGTCCACAAAGGTAAGCTCGACTGGAATATTGTTAAGTATGTGCATAAGCTCTGCTGGGCCAAGCCCCCCTGTAGGAAAAGAGATCCTGCCTGACTCTTCTATTTGCGGATCCTGGGAGACTGCGCCTTTTATCTCGTCTATTATGCTGGAAGTAAGCGCAGGCTCTTCTATGAAGACATAGCCTATGTCGCTGCTTTCTTTTAATATATCTACCCAATCATCAGAAGTTAATTTCTCCACAGAAGAAGGGAATAATATATTTTCTTCTTTAAATATCATCCCCTCTATCTCTTCGATAAGAGGTTTTAATCTCTCCTTTATATAACTGTCCTTATCGGTTATTTTTTCAAGCTCTGACAGACAGGATTTTAAAAGTCCCCTTATTTCATTATGCTTTCCCCACATGACCTTGGAAGGTCCCATAAAACCATAACGTTCCAGGTAAGGAAAGAGTAATTGTTCTTTTCTGACATAATGGGTCTCTATTTTAGCCAACTCATCCAAGGCCTTGCCAAGTTCAGGTTTAAACTCACCGGAATCCTTGTCTTCTATAATCTTTTTTATCCTATCCAGGCGTTTTTCTATTTCCCTGTTTTCCTGCTTGAAAAGATTGACTGGATGATTTGAGGATCCCTCCTCTGAAACAGTCTCTTTTAATGAAGACTCAAACAAAAGCGCGTGTACATTGCAAAACTTTTTAATCTCATCTGCTTGCATTCCCTCATCGATCAGGGATTGTTCTATCTCTGCTATTTCCGTAGAAGATACGCTGCCGACTTCCCTTAATATCCTTTCCTTTGCCTCTTCTATGGATAAGCCTTTGTGAAGCTGGCGGATTATATCCTTTATAAGCCTTTTCTTTTTCTCTTTATCTTCTAAAAATTCACTCATATCAATGAATATATTATAGAATAAATAACTATATTACAATGAAATAAAATTGCTCCCAAGTTAAAGAATCTTAAATTTTATTTTAACTTAAAAAAATTTAAGATTCTTCTACCAAATCAATCACTAAGCTGTTAATATATGTTTAAGTTTCAAATTTTATTAATTTTTAATACTGCTATGACTTTGATGCCCGACATAAAAAATGTAGAAGTGAACTCTGCTACCACAATGCTGGTATATTTTAGCAATGGCATAATAAAGATATTCGACCTAAAGCCTCTTATGTCCTCTTTCGGCAACACCAGAGCCCAGATCAAACTGAACCCCGAAGGCGCGGTGCTTAACGATAAGATAAGTATAAGCGAATACGATCTTTGGGCCAGAGGCAGGTTCTACGGATGGGCGAAATAGATAGCCCCGGAAAAGCAAAATTTTTTTAAAAAACCCTCTTGACTTAGAAAACCATATATGATACATTTAAAATTGTCTTAGGACAGGAGGCAACCTCCAGGATAAGATGAAATTTATAGCCAAAAGGCTGTAAATAGTAATCAAAAAGTCCTGGAAGACCTAAGGAAAGTCCTAAGAGAGGGCCCCAAGCTGCATAGTAGCCTAAGGTTTAAAAAACTAGGGCGAAAGGTAACTTGGGGCTTTTTATTTTCCCCTTTTTATAATCCCGTTTCCTAAAACCCTGATTAAAATAAGATTTGCCAGCATATGCTACTCAATAATATCTTCATCCAGGGGTTCAGCCTCGATCTCCTGCTCTAGCTGTGCAGGGGGTTCAGGGGTATCGATTATATCCATATCCTTTTGAAGGTCTCCCAGGTCGATAAGGGGCACCACTCCATCAGGCAATATCCCCCAACTTATATTCGGAGAGAGTTTCTGTATAAACTCAAGCTGGATTATTTCAGGGTACAGCCTCAAAGACTTCCCCCTTATAGATATCTGCTCCGCCTCTGCTTCAGCCTTGATTATTGTCTGATCCTTTCTTATTCTTTCCTGTTCAAGTATATTTCTTTCCACCACTATTTTTTCTTCTGCGATCTGTTTTTCCTCAAGGACTGTAAAATATTCATCAGTAAAATCAATCTTTCTCAAAAGAAACTCGTCTAGGATTATCCCATTTGCAGAAAACCTTGGGGTTAAAGTGGTCTCCAATTCCTCCTGGACATCGAACACCTGCTCTGAATAGAGCTGGAAGGCTGTATATTTTTTAGGTATATTCCTGGCAAGCGACCTGGCTTCTGCTTTCACTATTTTTTCAACCAGTTCATCCATGGTGCCTATATTATTTAGGACCCATTCAGCCTGTGCAGCATCTATGGAAAACCTTATGGTATATTTAAGCTGGACCTGCTGCCCGTCTGAAGATGTCGTGTCCACTGAAAAATCCTTGTAATTTGCACGGCTTGTCTCCGGATGGTCGCTGGTCTCATAAGTGACCTGCCTCGTGGAGTAGTTTACAGTACTCTGTATAAAGGGGACTTTAAAATGAAGGCCTGGAGAGAAGGTAACCCCTATAGTCCTGCCGAATTGGGTCAGGACCTGTACATTACCTGCCTGGACGACCACTACCGAATTAAAAATCACAATCAAAGCAACCACAAAGATGACCACCCCTATGATGATCTTGGGAACTATTCTGGGAGGGGTTTTCATAATTTTCCTCTCTGTCTAAATTTAATTGGCTGTAAGTATATAATAAGTTTTCGGATAATGCCAAAAATGGCTTTATAAAAAAAGTAGGCACTTCTTTTGACTTGAACTAAAACTCTGATAAAATCTTATTTGTGGGCGATTAGCTCAGCCGGTTAGAGCGCTGCGTCGACATCGCAGAGGTCATTGGTTCGAATCCAATATCGCCCACCATGATATTGATACAATCCTATATTATCAACCATAAAATTTTCCCAAAATAGACTAGGTGGGTAGTGGTTGAAGAAAATCCGGCTCTCTTGGCTATATCTTTAATAATAATTTATCAATATTGGGTATGCTGTTTCCTGAAACCATAACAGTGCGGGAACTTTGTATCTGGGCACGCCTAGCCTTTTAGCTTCTTTATCCAATAGGTTCACAATCCATAAATGAAAATCGGCATTAACCCTCTTTTGCCACCTGTCCTGGTCTTCCTGCCTTTCTTGGCCTCGGTACCAAAAATATTCTTATATTTTCATTTCGGTATGTTATAACAGCAGACCGATATTTTTCCGATTACCGCTAACCTTGCCTCCAAGTAAAATTGCATTTTCCGGTATAAGGATTTGATCCTGAGTGCTAGAAATAAATCATAACATTTTATAATACCTATATTTTTCGCTAAAAGTTTTGAATTAATTATGCATAAAATTGAACACTTTATTATTGTAATAATTTATATATAAGTATATAATTTTAATCATCTATATCTATGGGAAAAGGGAATCAATATAAATGGACCTAAACATTACCATCTATGCGATATTGGCGGCCATCACCATGCTGATCGCATTATACTTTATAGTCAATAACCTTTTTAAAACCGCCGATAGGAGGTCTCCATATTCCTTTACTATCCTCTCCTTTTCCGTTTTTATCATCTCCCTTGCCAATCTGCTCATGATAATCTCAGGCAATCAAAACCTTATATATACGCTCTCCTATTTTCTTCAGGCAGGGGTGTATATATTTCCTGCAGCCCTTTTTCATTACACAGTGGATATTTTGGAATATAATTTTTTTAAGAAAGAAGCTGTAAAATACCTTTTTTATATTACCTCCTCTGCTATCATTTTCTATATCCTGCTGCCCGGTAACCTGGAAATAGTCCGGGTTTCGTATGGATATACCATAGGTATAGGGCAGGCCATGGTGCTTGGTATAGCCTATATACTCCCTCTGCTTTTATTGACCATAACATATATTACCTACAACCTGATAAAGACGGTCAAAGCAAACTATCCTGCAGCAAGGATAATAATACTGCTTATAGGGGTATCCGTTTTTACACTAGCCACGGCAGTTACAAGACCCCTGGAATACGCTTATGGTTTTGGCATCCCCTACAATTCGATCCTTATGTTTGTCCTGTTTTTAACCATCGCTGTAAGCGACTTTATAACCGGATTGAAAACCGAGGCCCTGACTTTTTCTAAGATGTTTGAGGCAATTGACGACTGCATCATGATTGTAGATAAAAATGGAAAAGTCCTGGATATAAATGAGCATATGAAGCAGATGCTTTTTGGAAAAATAAATAGATTGCAGGAAGATGATAGAAACAAAATAAGAGCACGCATGCTAAAAACCACCGCCTCAAAGGAAAAGGTGGACCGCCTGTTTGAATTTTTTGCCAATGATTCCCCTGCCAAGCTGAATATAGATATTGATTGTGTCATAGGCAGCCAGACAAAATTTTACAACGTAACCGCTACCCCTATTATATACGGTAAAAAAAAGATACTGGGAAAGGTTGCGGTATTCAGGGATATCACTGAAAAAAAGATGCTTCAGGAGAGGCTGAGGGAGGAATCGATAAAAGATTTTCTAACCGGAGCATTTAACCGCCGCTATTTTTACCATATACTCAATAATGCCATAAAAAATTTTGACCGCTATGATACCCCTTTCTCCATACTGCTCTTGGATATCGATGGGTTCAAAAAGTTAAATGACAGGTACGGCCACCTTAAAGGAGACTGGCTCTTGAGGGAAGTGACCAATATACTTTCCAGGAATACCAGAAAAGGGCTTGACAGCGTGGTGAGGTATGGAGGAGATGAATTTATAGTCCTTCTGTCAAAGACCGCCCTAAGGGCAGCAGCAAGGATAGCAGCCAGGATAATAGAGGACTTTAAGGACATCGACAGGAAAGGGACCTGTCTTAGCATAGGAGTAAGCCAGTTCTGCCAGGGCATGTGCGGAGACGACATTATAAATGAAGCAGATTCGGCGATGTATAAAGCAAAGCTAAAAGACCATGATGCTATCGTCGTCTCCAGCC
>PWSB01000178.1 GCA_003563375.1 Actinomycetota bacterium
AGACTCCGCCAGGTGGCCTGATGTAAAAAAAGTTACGCCGGGCGGCATGGGTTTTTTAAGCTTGGGATGGAGGCCTTGCCTGCAGCTGTATATAATATCATCGTCCAGCCAGGTCCCCCAGAGGTTTACAGTTATGCCCCGGTCAGATAAGGGGAAAGTGATGGCACTTCCCATATAACCTGCTCCAAGAACAGCAACCTTCATATAATCCCTCAGACTATTAATGGTTTTTACTCTTTTTTGATACCCCTGCTGAATCAAATGTAGCCATCTCGTTTAGTATTTTTACCGCAGCCTCTGCAATACCTATGCCTAATGCAGCACCGGTTCCTTCACCCAGCCTCATGTCAAAATCAAACATGGGCTCCAGATCCAGTTTTCTTAACATAATGGCATGCCCTATCTCTACAGAGCTGTGGGAAGGGAGTATGTAATCTGTACACTGTGGAGCCATGCATTGCGCTATAAGGGCCCCTGCCCCTGAAATAAACCCGTCTATTACCACCGGTATCCTTGCTAAGGCTGCCCCCAGTATAAGGCCTGCGATGCCTCCTATCTCAAACCCTCCAACTTTTGCGAGGACATCCAGCCCATCTCCTCTATCAGGGTTATTGACCTCAATAGCTTTTTTGATGACAGTCAATTTCTTTTCAAGCCCGTCACCATCGACACCGGTCCCCCGCCCGGTGACCATCCTTGGGTCAGAATCACATAATACCGCTGCAATAGCGCTGCTTGCGGTGGTGTTCCCAATGCCCATGTCACCGGTTCCGATTATATCGCATCCCTTGGCGGCAAGGCTTTTGACGGTATCGATACCTATGTTTATACTTTCCAGGGCCTGCTCCTCTGTCATAGCCGGCCCCTTGGCCATATTTGCTGTGCCGTAGCCGATCTTCTTATCGGCAAAACTATCCAGGCCTTTAAAATCATGGTCCACACCCATATCAATGACCTGTACCTTGGCTCCTATGTGCTTGGCCAAAACATTTATGGCAGCACCTCCAGATATGAAATTGTATACCATCTGTGCAGTTACCTGCTTGGGATATGCGCTGACCCCTTCATCGACCACACCATGGTCTGCGGCCATGGTTATGATATATTTATTCCTTAAATCAGGGCTTAGGTCTCCAGTGATACCCACTATCTGTTTTGCAATAAGTTCAAGCCTTCCCAAGCTGCCTTTTGGTTTGGTAAGGTTATCAAGCTTGGCCTGGGCTTTCATTGCAAGTCTTGGGTCTGGAGCCACGATGCTTTCTTTGATCTTTTGATGGGTATACATATCACTCCCCTGCTTCTGGTTAATAAAAAAACTCCCCGCGCCTCCTGCAGAGAGTTTGCTGTCTGGATCATTAAGTTCCTCTCTTTTGCCCGAAGAGCAGTGACTTAAAGGCTATAGTTGCAAGTCTCCTGGCTTATGGGACATTACTTTTACCTTCCCGGCAAAAAAGCCAGTGGCATCTTCAAAAGCACACACCCATTTACAGTGGCGGGACCGCTCCAGCTTTTAACTGGATTCCTTGCAAAAACCTTATATCTCTTAAGATTTTCCTAAATATTAGCATAAAAGGCCAATAAAGCAATATAAATCAAAGGTCCTGGATGCCAAGGTCTATGTATGCTGCCTCCCCCGCCGGTATTTCAAGGTCTGTGATTTTAAGAAGGAGCCGGTCGGCATCGACCTCAACGTCAAAAACAGCATTGAAGGTATTCTCTATTCCGGGAATTATCTCCTGAAGCACGCAGGCATCCTGGTTGTTGAAAAATGCAAAAGCAGCAAGACATATGGAATAGGTCCTGCCCGTATCATCTATGGCGGTTAGGTCAAAGATCACCTTTGGATCATCCCCTGTGTTCTGGACAAAAAAGGTAATCCCTATAAACCTGCCCGCCTCAGCCTCCAGGATGCCAGGGAACCTTTCATGAGTAAGCTGGACTCCAAGGTCTTCGACCTCAAGTACCTCCCATACGATGTCACCGGTAGCTACCTCTTGCCCAGGCTCATGGGCCTCTATTTCTGTGATGTCCTTATCCGCAGTAGGCTGCTGGACTGCAGGTCCTTCGGATGGCCTGCAGCCTGCGAATATAATAAGAGAAATGGCTAGGATAAAAACAATAAGGTATTTATGCATCCTGGTCTCCTTTATATTATTTCCGTTATATTAAATGATAAAAACAAAGTATATAAATTTAAAGCAATAATTAATTGTAAATTGGCATTTATAGAAAAACAGGGATAATCATGAGATTGCATAATTAGTTTCAAAGATTTAGAATTATATAAAGGTTTTATTTGGCAATAGAAGCAGACAGCTATGCAAGACAGAAAAAACGGGGATAAATCCCATGCAAAAAAAAGAAATTCAAAAAAGATACCAATAGTAGGGATAGGTGCATCTGCAGGCGGCCTTGAGGCCCTCAAAAGGTTTTTTAAAAACCTTCCTTCAGATACAGGAATGGCATTTGTGATCATACAGCACCTTGCACCCTCCCATGAGAGTAATATGGTAGAGCTTTTAAAAAGATATACAGACCTGCCTATAGATGAAGCCAAAAATAAAATGGAAATAGAGGCCGACCATGTATATATAATCCCCCCTAAACACAATATGACCTATGAAAAAGGCAGGCTGCTCCTGGCAGAACAGCTTCAAAGGCCGGGACTATCACACAATATCGATCTTTTCTTCACCTCTTTGGCGGAAGGCCGAAAAATGAGATCTATTGTCATCGTACTGTCCGGTACAGGGACAGACGGGACAGAGGGCGCCAAGGCGGTAAAAGCAAACCTGGGCATGGTAATGGTGCAGAAGCCGGAAGGAGCGGGTTTTAATGGAATGCCCCGGGCGGTCATATCCAAGGGCTTAGCCGACTTTGTTGTAAGTGTGGAAGAAATGCCCGGCCGTCTTATAGAATATGTTGATAAATCCTATGATAAAAAACCTCTGGAAGGTGTTGAAGAGGACAAGGTAGCAGATACCATGAACAAGATCCTTTTATTTATAAAAGCAAAGGCACAAAGAGATTTTACCGGTTATAAGAAATCAACCATAATGCGCCGGATAGGGCGCAGGATGAGTTTGAACAATATAGAAACCCCAGAAGGATATCTCAAGTTCTTAAGAGAATACCCTGGCGAGATAGACCTTCTGATAAAGGATTTTCTGATCAATGTAACCTCTTTTTTTAGGGATCCCGAAGCTTTTGAGGCCTTAAAAAGATATTTGAAACCAAAGCTGGAAGAAAAAACCTTAGATGAGGACATCAGGGTCTGGATCCCAGGTTGCTCCACAGGAGAAGAAGCTTATTCAATATGCATAATAATCCAGGAGGCCATGGAAGAGATTGAAAAAACCTTTCATGTTCAGATCTTCGGTACAGACCTTGATGATGATGCCATACATTTTGCAAGGTCGGGGACATATTCTCCGGTTATAATTAATGACATAAGCGAAGAGAGGCTTAAAAAATATTTTATCAAGACCCCTGAGGGAAATCACAAGATTAAGAATCAGTTTAGGGAGAGGCTGATCTTTGCCGTACATAACATAATCTCTGATCCCCCGTTTACTAATATGGACCTTATAGTGGCCAGAAACATGCTGATCTATTTCGATGCGGAGGTCCAAAAGAAACTGATCCCCCTATTAAATTATTCACTTAAAGGAAAAGGCCTTCTTTTTCTGGGGACAGCAGAGACGCCTGGAGATTTTTCTGATTTGTTTAAAGTACTTGATACAAAATGGAAGATATATGTTTCCAAAGAAAAAAAACATTATCCTCCAAGGGCCCCTGGCCGTTCCCAAAAAGACTTAAGGCTGGAGAGGCAGAATGCAAAAGAGGCCAAAAAAATCTACCAGAGCACAGACCCAAGGCATATGCTCCTGCAGGCTCTTCAGCCTTCTATCCTGGTAGACCCGGATTACAATATATTGTATATTCACGGCCAGGTCGATAAATATGTAAGGATCCCGGAAGGGGAGCCAAACATGAACCTGTTAAACGTTATCCATTCCAGCCTTCATTCTTCTATAGAAGAAGGTCTTTATGAAGCATCAAGAAAAAAAATACCAATTAAAAAAGACATTCGCCTTTCAGCAAAAAAGGATGAACTTAAAACAATTAAGGTATCCGTAACTCCCTTAAAATCCAACACCGAGGACATCTCCAGACTAATAGTGACTTTTCATGAACCCCGGGAAATAAAGGAAAAGAAATCAAAAAGAGAAAAAAAGGATGGAGAGGGAAAGGCTTTAAGGGAAGAGCTTGCACAGACAAAAGAAACCTTAAGGAGCACAATAGAAGAACTTGAGGCATCAAATGAAGAGCTTAGCCTGACCAATGAAGAATATCAATCCTCTAACGAGGAACTTCAAAGCACAAATGAAGAATTGGAGACCTCTAAAGAAGAACTGGAGTCGGTAAATGAGGAGCTTAACATTCTAAATAGCGAGTATCAAAAATCAATAGAAGAATTGAACAACCAAACCTCTGACATGAAAAATTTATTGACCGGTACAGGCATCTCCATCATCTTTTTGGATAATGAATTAAGGTTATTGAGGTTTACGCCTGCATCCACAAAGATCTTTAATTTCATCAAAACTGACGCTGGAAGGCCCCTTTCCCATATCACCCATAACCTTAAAACAGTCGACCTTGACCAGGAGGCAAGGAAAGTACTCAGTGATCTAAAACCCATTAAAAAAGATGTAGAAACAACAGAAGGTGATTATTTTTCTATGAGGATCCATCCATACCGCACTGCTGATAATTCCATTGCCGGGGTGGGCATGACTTTCATTGATATATCTGAAAAGAAAAGGATAAAGATTGAAATTCAATATTATCAGGCTATTGTTGAGATGATGGACCGTCCTGCTGCTGCATTGGATGGCGGGCTCAAGATAATGTTTGCCAATAAAGCTTTTTTGGATACATTCAGCTATGGGTCCGATGATATTTTAGAAAAATCTATCCTGGACCTGGATATGTTCCCAAAAAAAGATATGGAACATTTTTTATCTAAGACACTGCCTGAGAAAAAACAGGTCTCAGATTACAGGATGGATATTGAGCTTGAGAAAAAAACAACAGCTTCCATCAAGTTCAAAGCAAAGGCCCTCCAGGATTCAGAAAAAAGTAATCTAACTGCCCTAGTGATTTTTAAGTTGGAAAAAAAATAATTATAATACGATAAACAGGATGAATAAACCAAGCGACAAAGAAAAACTTAAACAAAGAGCTAAAGAACTGATAGATGGTAATAGGATTGATTCCTCAGACATTAAAAAAAGCGATATCAAAGAGATTATAAAAGAATTGGAGATATATCATGTAGAACTAGAAATACAGAATCAGGACCTTTTAAAAACCCAAGAAAAATTACAGGAATCAAAAACCAAGTATAAAAACCTTTTTGAATTTGCCCCGATAGGATATTTTATAATAGATAAAAAAGATTTTATCGTCGACCTGAACCTGACCGCTTCCCAATTCCTAGGATATAATAAGGCGGAGCTGCTTAAAAAAAACTTCTGCAGCCTGCTGGATGAGGAAAACTGTGACATTTTTTATTTTTTGAAAAAAAAGGTCTTTGCAGGTGAGCCAAAACAAGAAACCGAGATAACCGTTCTCCGTAAAGATAAGACCCCCAGGGCTATGAAGCTTACAGGAAAAAAATTGGCCGAAGATGTTGAACTTATGCAGGTCGCGGCCATGGACATTTCAGAAATAAAGGAAACGGAATCCAGGATAAGAAAAAATGAAAAGGAGATCGGGCGCCTCAATAAAGAGCTGAGGGAAAGGTTTGAGGAAATAAACCTGATATATAACAATTCTCCGATAGGCCTTGCTTTCTTGGACAACAGCCTGAGATATATAAGGGTTAATAAAAAATATACCTCCCTTACCGGGGTATCGCCTGAGGGGCATGTAGGAAAAACCATTTATGAGGTCTCGCCCAAGCTCGCAGAAGAGATGGAGCCAATTGCAAAAGAAGTCCTTGCCAGAGACAAGCCCGTATCGAATGCAGTGGTAGGTAGCAGAAGCAGAAGCAGGCCTGGTAAATTGATGTACTGGAAAGAGCATTTTTTTCCCATAAAAGACGTACATGGTAAGACTACAAAGATAATAGTATCTGCAGAAGATATCACAGCCCAGAAAAATGCTCAAACAAAACTGGAGGCCAGCGAAAATAAATACAGAAGCCTTTTTGAAAATCTCCCTGATCCTTTCTTGTATGGTGAGGTCGTTTTTGACAAAAAAGGCAAACCAGCTGATCTTATAATATTGGAAGCAAACAAAAAATTTGAGATATTGCTGGGGATCTCAAGAAAAAAATACATCGGCCAAAAAGTTTTTGAATCTTTCCCTGGACTGGACCCTGTGTGGCTGGATATGTTTGCAAGCGTTGCCAAAACCGGCAAACCGAAGAGATTCAAAAGATATGACAAGGACATAACCTATAAATGGTTTAATATATATGCATATTCCTGCAAGGGCAATGATGTGGCTGCTATTTTTGTGGATATAACCGACCTAATAAAAGCCAGGGAAGCCAAAGATAAATTATTGCATCATGAGATCCACTCCCTTGAGAAACAGAAGATTGCCAGGGAATTCCACGATACCGTTTCCCAAACCCTTTTTGCTTCTAACCTGTTCTCGGAAAGTATAGAGAGAAGCCTGGGAGATGACCCACGGGCTGCTTTAGAAAAGATGAAAAAGATCAGGGACCTTACAAACAATGCCCTTTTAGAATTTAGAAAGCTCCTTACCGAGGTAATGCCGCAGCAGATGCCGCGTGAGAGCTTAAAAGAGATTGTAAAAAGCCAGGTAGAACTGTTGACGCTGCAATCGGATGTAAAAGTTGACCTAAAGATAAAAGGGAAACAAGATTATTCTGATAAAATAAAACAAGAAGTTTATAAGATCCTAAGAGAGGCCATAAACAATACCATAAAGCATTCTGAGGCTGACCTGATCAAAATAGACCTTAAGCTCTATCCAGAAGAATTAAACCTTGCCATATCTGACAACGGTAAAGGTTTTGACATCAAAAAGGGGTATTTAAAAGAAAGATATGGAATAGATATAATAAAACAGAGAGCAAAGATAATAAATGCTTCGCTTAAAATAGAAAGCAAGCCCGAAAAAGGCACCAAAATGAATTTAGTAAAGAGGTTTTAAAGTAGTTTACCATTTTTTACCGCATATTGTTTCCACTGCATCAGCAACCGTCTTTTTGATA
>PWSB01000190.1 GCA_003563375.1 Actinomycetota bacterium
TGTCTCTACCTCTATTTTGCCAGGCTCAAAACGTATAGAGGACACCCTTGCCCCATCCACTTTTCTCTGTATCTTCTTGTAATCAAAGACACCTGAACAGCCTACGGTGATGAGCTTGAACTTACCCCTTTCTACAAGGCCCTCCGATACCAGCTGCATTATGGCCCTTGCATCACAGGGCTTTAAAACCATTCCTATGCTGCCTTTTACCTCTTTGGAAAGCTTATAGGCATAGCTGGCCAGGTTGTTTATGCATAATCTGTTATAGACCAGGTTATCCAGGTCTTTTTCTTTGTCTATAAAAACAGGGCTTACCTTCAGGGGGCTGCTTCCTTTTTTCCAGCCCACTAAAACATCCACCTCGTCGAATATCTCCTTTGCTTTTTTTACTATCTCCTGGTTTAATTCCTTGCTCATGTTTTCTCTATGCTGTTTATCCTTTTTACAAAATTGACCACTACGCTCTGCCATTTCTGCCCTTCTGAAGCTGAGACCCACTGGTATGAAAACCTCCGCTTGTCTATACCTATAAATGGAAGGTATTCCTTTAAGACTTCCAGCCTTCTCCTGGCATAAAAATTACCGTCAGTATAATGGCAGTCATTGGGATGGCACCCTGAAACAAGCACACCGTCAGCACCCATAGAAAACGCTTTTAATACAAAAAGAGGGTCTATCCTGCCGCTGCAGGGCACCCTTATTATCCTGAGGTTTTCAGGCTGCCTCAACCTGGCGGTCCCTGCCGCATCCGAACCGGCATACGAGCACCAGTTGCATAAAAAAGCAACGATCTTGGCCTCTTGATCGGTTTTCTCCTGGTTATCTGCCATACCTTTGTCTATTTCCTTTAATCCCATAATTATTTCTTAAAAGCCTTTATCTCTTCTATTATCATCTCATCGGTAAATCCGCTTAAGCTTATGGACCCTATCGGGCAGGTGGCCTCGCATAGCCCGCATCCCTTGCAGACCGTCTCTATGACG
The DNA here is from genome assembly GCA_003563375.1 of Actinomycetota bacterium. Classification (GTDB taxonomy): domain Bacteria; phylum Actinomycetota; class Humimicrobiia; order Humimicrobiales; family Humimicrobiaceae; genus Halolacustris; species Halolacustris secundus. The sequence continues at coordinate 984 of PWSB01000190.1, forward strand.
TCCACCACGTCCCTGCCCCTTACCTGTACCTCTTCAATGGCATTGAACGGGCATACCATCAGGCATTTATTGCACCCGATGCACCTTACCTGGTCCACCTTGGCCACCATGGGGTCGGAGGCAAGCTTATCCACAGACATCAAAGCAAGTATCTTTGAGGCTGCGGCGCCTCCCTGAGCCACACTGGTAGGAATATCCTTGGGGGACTGGCAGGCTCCAGCTATATATATCCCGCTTGTATTGGTCTCCACAGGCCTAAGTTTTGGATGGCTCTCTTTGAAGAAGCCAAAAGGACCCGTACTTATATTAAGCACCTTGGCAAGCTCCTGGGCATTTTTATCGGCAACCATGGCTGTAGCCAGCACCACCAGGTCTGCCTCTATCTCCACCATCTGGTTTAGCACGGTGTCCACACCCTTTACTATAAGCTTGCCGTCCTTTTCCCTTTTGTAGACCTTTGAGACCCTTCCCCTTATATATTTGGTACCGTATTGTTTCGCCCGGTCGATAAACTCATCATAATCCTTTCCTGGAGACCTTATATCAGTGTAAAAAAGATAGGACTGAGAATCTTGTATATGCTCCTTGGTAAGGATAGACTGCTTTGCCAGGTACATGCAGCACGCGCTCGAGCAGTATTCCAGGCCCCTCGACCTGTCCCTTGAGCCTACACAGGACAGAAATACTATCTTTTTGGGCTCCTTTTTATCCGAGGGCCTTAAAATATGGCCGTGGGTAGGGCCGGAAGCGCACATAAGCCTCTCGTACTGCAGGCTGGTTATTACATCCTCGAGTTCTCCGCCCCCAAACTCTCCGAAGACATCTGCCTTGAGCACATCCGTTCCCACAGTAACCGCTATTGCCCCTATGTCTTTTTCTATTAATTCTTCCTTCTGGCTGTAATCTATACAATTAGCCTCGCAGGCCGTGATACACTGCTCACATTCTGAACATATCCCGCAATTGAGGCATCTCTGGGCTTCAGCTATTGCCTGGGCCTCACTTATTGTGCCCACTACTTCATCAAACCCTTCCGTCCTCTGCCTTGCATCCATTTTTTCAACTTCCAGCCTGGCCTCTTTCTTGAATGCCTCCAGCTCTTTTTCAGTAAATACCTCTTCGGCTGAAAGCCTTTTTTGCGAGCTTTTTTCCTCTGCCATATCCTTTGCAATATCATCCAGGCTCTCCCCTTTTATATACCTGTCTATGACCCTGGCAGCAAGCTTTCCGTGCCCTATGGCTTCGGTCACCGTCGAAGGGCCGGTCACGGCATCCCCTCCAGCGAATATCCCTTTACTGTCGGCAAGGAGTATGTCCTCATCCTCCAGGGCGATACTGTCCCACCTGGTAAGCTTAAGCTTGCGGTCTCCCTTGGTAAGGTAATCTGTATTGGGCCTCTGGCCTATGGCCAGTATAAGCCAGTCCAGTTCAACAGTATACTCGCTGCCCTCTATGGGGATAAACCTCCTTCTTCCGCTGCTGTCAGGCTCTCCAAGCCTGTTCTTTACGAATACCACTCCCTTTAATTTTCCGTCTTCCTCTATTATCCTGACCGGGGTGGTAAGAAAATTCATGCCTATACCCTCTTCAACAGCATCCTCATATTCCTCTTCAATGGCAGGCATCTCTTTGGCGCTTCTCCTATAGAATATGGAGACCTCGTCTGCCCCCAGTCTAAGAGAAGACCTGGCAGAGTCAATAGCCACATTTCCCCCGCCTATGACCCCGACCTTGCCCTTGAGGCTGCCGGCCTCTTTCAATGAAACATCCTTTAAAAACTCCACACCTGATATCACGCCCCCGATATTCTCTTCCCCGATGTTTATGGGCATATCCCTGTCCGCTCCAGTAGCTAGGAAGACAGCATCATAATCATCCCTTAGCTTCCATAACTGGTCAGTGCTCTCTATCCTGCTGCCTGTAGCTATTTCTACTCCCATCCTGCTTATGACATCAATCTCCGAATCTAGTATATCCTGGGGAAGCCTGTAATCGGGAATCTCGGTCCTCATCATCCCCCCTATTACTGGAAGCGCTTCAAAGATCTTTACCCCGTAACCCTTCTTGGCAAGGTAGTAGGCTGCGGTAAGCCCTGCCGGGCCCGAACCGACTACAGCCACCTTCTGGGACTTTTTATCCTCCATCTCAGGCAGGGGGACCTCTCCCATGCTGCCCTCGTAATCTGCCATAAACCTCTTAAGGGACATTATGGATACAGGGTCGTCAACCAGCTTACGGGTACAGTTTATCTCACAGGGATGGGTGCATACCCGGCCGCACACCGAAGGGAACGGGTTGTCCTCCCTGTGCAGTTTTATGGCTTCGGCAAATTTCCCTTCCCGTATCAGGGCAACATAGCCCTGGGCGGACACATCCGCGGGGCAATTGCTCCTGCAGGGGGCCTTGCCCTTTTTATATATGCTGTAAGCTGAAGGGACCGCCTGTGCGAACATCTTGGAGATAGCCTTCCTGCCTGCTATACCCGCCTCATATGTATTGGGTATGGTGACCGGACAGACCTTCTCGCATTCAGCGCAGGAGGTGCAGTTCTTTAAATCGATATATCTTGGTTTTTTTCTTATCGTGGCCTTAAAATTACCTACAGACCCTTCAAGGCTGACCACTTCAGAATTGGTCATAAGCTCAATATTTTCATGGGTTCCTGCATCGACCATCTTCGGGGAAAGGATGCAGGCAGAACAGTCTATGGTGGGAAAGGTCTTGTCAAGCTGGGCCATCTTGCCGCCGATAGAAGCTTCTTTTTCAACCAGGATAACCTTTCTCCCGCCCTGGGCGATATCCAGCGCGGTCTGTATGCCTGTAATACCCCCGCCGATAACCATGACCGTCTTGTTTATGTCAAAATATTTTGGATAAAGCTCGCCATGCCTGTATACCTTGCTCACAGCCATCCTTACCAGGTCCACGGCTTTTTCTGTGGCCTTCTCCCTATCATCATGTATCCAGGAATCCTGCTCCCTGAGGTTGGCCATATTAAAAAGATAAGGGTTGAGGCCTGCTGACTCTACAGTCCTCATAAATGTGGTGTTGTGCACCTGGGGCGAGCAGGATGCCACGACCACCCTGTTTAGGTAATGCTCCTTTACAGCCTTGACTATCTGCAGCTGCCCAGGTTCGGAACAGGTATAAAGATTGGTCTGGGTAAATACCACACCGGGAAGCCTCTGCGCCTCCTGGGCTACCTTCTCTACATCTACATTAGCCGCAATATTTGAACCGCAATAACAAACAAATACTCCTATCCTCAAAGCTAAAAGCTCCTTTCTAAATTAAATCTCCGGCTTTACGAAAAGCCTGTCCAACATGACTTCTTTTTCAGACAGGCCCAGGGCCATACCCAGAACCTGGGTAAGATAGAGAACCGGCACCCTGTAATCTTTTTTATAATGTCTATTGATCTGTGACTGCCTGAGGTCAAGATTCTGCTGGCAAAGCTGGCAGAAAACTACCAGGCTGTTAGCCCCGCAGTCCAGGGCCATCTCAAGGATATCCCTGCTGAGCTTTAGAACCAGGTCCTTATTGGTAAGGGAAAGTATTGCCCCGCAGCACTCGGTTTTAAACTGAAACTTCCTGCATCCTATGCCGACATCCCCCAGAAGCTGTTCCATGGAGGTGGGGTTTTCTATATCATCAAATTTTTCAGCCTCTCTAGGCCTCAAAAGTGCACAGCCGTAATAACATGCAACGGAAAGCCTCTCTAGGATACGGGGAGGCTCGGATCCGCTCTTTTGGGTGACCTCTCTGTATTTTTCTTTTATGAGTTTTCTGTGTTTTAACAAAAAGTTTAAAATGGTGTATACCTTAAAATCATAATTTTCCTTGAGTTTGAATCCCATCTCCTGGAGGTCCTCTACAAGCTGTCTTTTATGCTCAAGCTCAAAATCATTTAGTCCCTCTTCCTCGCTTGCAATAATCTTTGCCGCGTGGCCAAGCTTGTTGTAACATGACACGCAAGGGCTCAAAATAGTATCATAACCCATCTTGTCGGCCAAAAGCAGGTTCCTGGCTGACAAAGCTGAAGAGAGCTGCTCATTTGTATGATGTGCCGGGGTGGTTCCGCAGCAGTTCCAGTCTTCTATTTCCTCATATTCTATTCCAAGGACCTCCAAGAGCCTTTTAATGGATACATTAAAATCCAATGAAGTGGAGTTTAGCGAGCATCCTGGATAATATGCTATTTTTATTTTTTCCTCTTCCATGTCTATTGATACTTCTTGGTTACCTTTCCTATTTCTTTTCTGCCCTTTACGAATTCAGGCAGGATCTTGATCTTTCTTTTCTTTAAGATATCAGCAGCGATATCCGCGTCATTGAAAAACCTTCCTGTGCCTACATTAAGCCCCATTATAAGGCCGGGTTCATAGCTTCTGCCAAAGAACCGGACCATAAAATTGAACAGCTTGTAGAACTTAGCGATGTTCTTATCTTTTTTGGTGTTCTTCTGCCAGGTAGCCACCCTCAGGTGATTCATTATGGAAGCAATGCTGATCTTCTCAGGGCACCTCGTAGAGCAGATATCACATTCAACACAAAGCCATATGGTATTCGAGTTTATTATTTTTTCCATCTGCCCTGCCTGTATAAGGCTTATGATCTGGTGGGGCTTGTATTCATATGCTTCCACCACCGGGCAGCCTGCGCTGCATTTGCCGCACTGGCAGCAGTAGTTCATATTAGGCTCTATATAGCCCTCAAGTTCTTCCTGTATCTTGTTCAGATCGATCTCTTGTTTTTTCATAAATACTACTTATTTTATAAAGTTAGTTATGTTTGCAAAAAAATCATAGATAATAATACACAAACAATCCTGGATATGCAAGTTTGAGGGCAAATTTTTACCATGTTTTGAAGCTGCTATCACTTAAGGGGCTCATATAGCGCGAACAAGGCATACAAGCCCCATCCCTTTAGCTAAGATCCATTATTCTGAGGTTATATCTTTTTTTACATCCTCGTATTCCTGCTTGCTGATCTCGCCTCTGGAATATCTCTCATCTAAGATACCCAGGGGGCCTTTGTTGCCTTTTTCGGCAACTGCAGCAGCCGGGCTGCCTGATCTTGTAAACCTTATTATCAAAAGGACTATCCCTGTAACCAGAAGGGCAAAAAATATAAAGCCTGCTATCATGCCGGCTATATTTCCGCCCCAGAAATAACCCCCTATATTGATAGGGCAAAACATATGCTATCCTCTCCTTGCAAATAAACTTTCTTATATACGATACACTACTAATTCTATAGTATAACTAGATAATAATTAAAATAGCCTTTTATGTCAATGGCCACCTTTTGCTGTAAGGTTTTAAACAAATTAGATTGAATTAACCCCATCTTCTGCTAATATTTATTTAATATATATTGGGCAAGCATAATATGAAAGGAATGCCATGAGAAATATTAGCAAGGTAGCCCCTGGATGGTGGGACTATTCGACACTGGACGAAGAAATATTGAAGGAAGCGGCGTCTATAACCGCGGATGATATAGCAAAGCTTTCAAGGCCCGGTTTCAGTATAAGGTTCTTTGACACCATCGAATCCTTTTACCTAGCCGAAGCCCTTGAATATATAAGGTGCTGGCAGGATTCCACTGCCGGTGACCCCAAAGGTATATGCGGCCCGATAGGGCCCACCGAACAGCTTCCTTTGGTGGCTGAGATTGTAAATGACCTGGAAATAGACATAAGGGAGGGCCATTTCTGGGGCATGGATGAATGGTATGTAAACGGAAAAGAGCTTCCCGCCTCACATCCTTTAAGTTTTGCCAGGGCCAACATGGAGCTCTGCTTCAACAGGATAAGGAAAGACCTGAGGATGCCGGAAGAGAACATCCATTTTTTGAGAGCTGACAATATTGAGGAGTTCTCGACTTCTTTTGACCGGGCCAAATGCCTGATAATGCAGGGCGGCCAGGGAGAGGTCAAGCACTGGGCTTTCAACGACCCTGTAAAAAGAGAAGGAAAATACAAAGACGCTCCTCCCAGCCCTGAAGAATACAGGAAGTTTGCCTCAAGGATCATAGAGCTCCATCCCATGACCCTGATGCAGAATGCCAGGACTTCAGGTGGAGGGATAATCACTGGTATACCCTCACAGGCAATAACCGTTGGGCCGGCTGAGACATGGAAATCCGGCAGGGTCTCAATATGGCATGCGGGATGCCATGACAA
>PWSB01000042.1 GCA_003563375.1 Actinomycetota bacterium
TAAGCCTCTGCAGGGAAGGGGCAAGGCCATTGGTAGAAAGCCATTCGGTTTTGGGAGAGATGCTCGGTACAGATAAGAGCGGAGGCACTGCAGAGTTTGAGCTAAAAGAGGGAGATGTCACCTTGTGCAGGCTGGCAGAGACAGGGGGTGGCTTTAAGATGCTTATTGCAAAGGGGAGGACAGTTTCTGACAGCAGGAAGCTCAGAGGCTCTTGGAAATGGATAGAGGTAGAGGATTTAGACCTGCTTTACAGGACCATAATAGAAGAAGGTTTCATACATCACGCGTCTATGATATTCGGAGACCAGACCAGGGAGGCTAAGCTTTTCTGTAAGCTTGCAGGCATAGAGGCCGTGGAGATATGATTCTGCAGTAAAACTTAATAAAAAACATTTAATCAGCATAGGCCTTTTATGCTATAATTAGTTGGATTTTGGACACATTTCCTCTAATTTAGAAAACCAATGGAGATTGCAAAGATAATAGGTACCGTAGTAAGTACCATCAAAGTAAATAAAATTGAAAATACCAGGCTGAAAATAGCCCAGGCCATAAACCCTTATGGAAAAGAATCAGACCTTTTTTATCTTGTGGAGGATGCAGTAGGCGTAGGGATTGGAGAGACCGTGCTCTTAGCTGATGATGGTGAGACGATCAGCATGATACTTGGTAGAGAAAACGTACCTATCAGGGCCTCTGTTGTGGCCAAGGTCGATAAAATAAATATGTATGAGTGATCTATGGATTTAGCGAAAGTAGTAGGAAGCATAACCTCAGTCTCGAAGTTGGAACAGTTAAAACCTGTGAAACTGTTTGTGGTACATATACTTGGAAGCGATTTTGGCCCCACCGGGAATTATGGGGTGGCCGTGGATACAGTAGGGGTGGGCTATGGTGATATAGTCTTGATAACCACCGGCAGTGCGGCAAAGATGACCGAGATAACAAAAGAGATACCAACCGATACCTCTATTGTCGCCAGGGTGGATAATGCAGGTGATAGGCAATGAATATAGGGGTTGTGGCCAAAGAGCTTGTCTGCACCATAAAACAGCCTTCAATGGATTCGGCCAAGATCTTTTTGGTAAAAATAATGGACCTGGCAGGCAAGCAGACAGGAAAATATATGGTCGCTGTGGACAAGAAAATGGGAATAGGCGTGGGGGATACCGTACTTCTGGTAGGGGGGAGCTCAGCAAGAAAGATAGTAGGTTATGATGATATGCCCATAAATGCAGGCATTTCGGCAAAAGTAGAATCCATATTTATAGACGACAAATACAGGTCACTGGTGAAAAAATAGATGTTTTATGCAAAAGTTATCGGTAAAACCTATTCAAACTTCAAGCATCCTTCCCTTGAGGGACTGGACATCAAGATAATTGAGGATGTCAACATAGTGACGGGAAAGCTTACCGGGAAAAAGACCCTGGCAATGGACCCTTTGGGGGTGTCAATCGGCGAATACGTGGCTTATGAGGTCAGCACGGAAGCTACATGGGCCTTTGACCTTGACATGGTTCCTGCCGATACTTCCATAACCGCTATCATAGATTCCAGGGATATAGGGGGAGAGGATCCGGTATGATGCTTGGCAGGGTAATAGGGAATGTAGTCTCTGTTATAAAAGATGAAAATTATAAAGGATTGAAACTCCTGGTGGTTCAGGAATTGGATATGGAAGGGAGTTTCAAGGATAAATTTGTCATCTCTGCGGACCTTATAGGGGTGGGGATCCATGAAGTGGTGATGGTGGCAAATGGTACCCCGGCCCGGGCAACACAGGAGACAAAAAATATAGGACTTGACTCTATTATAGTGGCTAAGATAGAAAAGCTTATCTTTGAAGGCAGGGAAGTCGATCTTCAATAAACAGCACTTTTACGGGTTGACCCATACCCTGATGGGCATATCGGGATGAACCGGTGTATCCCAGAGGGGATCCTGCCGGTGAGTATATCCTGGAGGCACCTCACCATAAGGTTCAGTTATGTATTGAATATTTTCAAATCCGGCTTCGACTAATATGTGATTGGCCTCGTTTAAAGGCATCAGGGCCACAAAGGGCATCATGGGGACATCCTCTTCGGTTATTGGAGCCTGTATCCTGGGCTCCTGCCCATAACGGAACTGCCTGACCATTATGTTTTCTTCGGGGGTAAAAGGATTGGGTAGCATTAATTGCCCTGTCTCCGGATCCGCTACTATCTGTACATCAATAGTGTCTTCCTGGGGCCTTTGAAAGCTTTCTGCAGGAAGATACTGGGTGACATTATCCATAAACAGTTTCCATATCATTGCTGGATGCGTGCCTCCCTGAACCCTTAAGCCGTGCAGGGTCCCTATCCTTCTATTTTCTTCAGGGTGCCCTATCCACACTGTAGTCACCAGGTTAGTTGTAAATCCTGTAAACCAGGCATTCTCAGCCTCCTGGGTGGTTCCGGTTTTTCCTGCAACAGGCCTGTCCTCAAGCCTTGCCCTGGTCCCTGTCCCTCTCTGCACCGCAGCCTGCATTATCTCTATAGCCCTGTAGGCGTTGATAGCCGATATAACTTGGCTGCCTTGGGGCTGGTGCTCCTCTATTACATTATCGTTCTGGTCTGTTACCCTTAGCACAGCTACAGGGTCATTTCTTACTCCATAATTTGCTATCGTGGCAAAGGCTACACATATCTCCAGCGGCGATACACCTATCTCTAACCCCCCAAGCCCTACTGCGGGATAAGGCCGGAGGGTGGTGGTTATGCCCATATCTTTAGCTATGTCGATCATTTCCTGGGCCCCTACCCTCATTATCAGCTGGGCGTAGACAACATTTACTGAACTTACCGTGGCGTTTTCAACTGTCATCTCGCTTGCTTCATAGTTTGTCCCCATATAGTTAGACACTTCCCATGGCTCGCTGCCGTCAATATTAAATACAATAGGCCCATTTGGGTTGAAGGTTGAATTCGGGCTTATGCCTTGATCGAGGGCTGCCATCAAAGCGAATACCTTAAAGATGGAACCCGGCTGCCTCCTTGCCTGGGTGGCAAGGTTGAATTTTTTATCACCAAAATCTTTTCCCCCGACCATGGCTTTGATATAACCGGTTTCGGGGTCTATGGCTACCAATGCTCCTGCGGGGTCCTCCGGGTCAAAGAGCACTTCGTCTACCGCTTCCTCGGCAGCGGTCTGCATCCTAGGATCCAAGGTGGTGTAAATATCAAGGCCGCCCCTGAATACCTTGGCCGCCCCATATCTTCCTATAAGTTCCTGTTTTACATGCTCTACAAAGTAAGGTGCAAAAATATCCTCCAGTTCCTGCCGGGGCCTGCGGGTGGTTATAGGTTCATTTATTGCCTGCTCGAATTCTTCCTGTGTGATATATTCAAGCTCCAGCATCTTGTAGAGGACAGTGTTTCTCCTATTGATGGATCTGGCTCTGTCATTGTAAGGGGTTCTTCCAGGTTCCATTATAAGGCCTGCGAGCAAAGCGGCTTCTACCAGGCTTAGCCGGTCGACATCTTTGTCAAAGTATACCTGGGAAGCGGCCTGAACACCGTAAGCCCCCTCTCCCAGATAAATAGTGTTTAGGTACATCTCCATGATCTGTTCCTTGGTATATATTTCTTCCAGCTGGTAAGCCAGTACCGCTTCCCTTAGCTTACGGTCGTAGGTTATCTCATATTTTTCCTCAGGAATATATAGGTTTCTTACCACTTGCTGGGTTATCGTGCTGGCACCCTGTACTACGTCGCCGGTCTGGAGGTTGATGACAAAAGCACGCACTATAGCTTCGGGATCTACCCCGGAATGGGTATAGTACCTTTCATCCTCTATGGCGACCACAGCATTCAAAAGATCCTCCGGCATCATGTCCAGGGGTACGACCTCCCTGTTTTCTTCTGCATGGAAGGTAGCGATAAGCCTGCCGTCAGAAGCATACACCCTCGAGGTCTGCGATTTCTCAACTGGTGAATATTGGCTTATATCCGGCATCCCTTCCATAAAGCTATCTATGATGCCGGTGACAGCAAAGGATATTCCAGTAAAGGCTGTTATAAATAATATAATAGACGCAAGCAGCAGGGCGACTATTATTATAGCTGCTTTTATGCCTTTATTGTTATTTTTATGTTTTTTTCTTAATTTAGACATAATCCTGGATTATTTTTTCAATATTGCATTCTATTACCAGCATGCTAGAAAATCAACTGTTTTCACGGAAAAGATATTTATGAGGCTCTTTTGTCCATATTAAAATAAAGGTTAGCAAAAATCAAAACTTTTACCAAAAAATTTCCCTGCAAAAAATACTTATTTTGTTGCATTATTGCAAATTATTGCATAAAATTAAAAACTGAAAGGCATATTTTAAAAATGTCAAAAGGCGGAGAGTATGCAAAAAATTTATGTAGGCGCTTCCTGGAAGATGAACAAGACCATATCTGAGGGTATACAATATGTCAAAGCCCTTCAGGAAAAAATGAACAACATCATCGAAGGTCCTTCAGACATAATAGTTTTTGTCCTTCCTACATATCTCAGCCTGGATGCTTTTTCAAAAACCATATACCATCCAAACCTAAGGTTTGGTTCACAGAACTGTTTTTGGGAGGACGAGGGTGCCTACACAGGGGAAGTAAGCCCTATGCACCTAAAAGATGCAGGGTGCACTTTTGCGGAGCTTGGCCACCCTGAAAGAAGGCGCATACTAAAAGAGGACAACCTCATGATAAATAAAAAGATAAAAGCCTGTATCAGGAATGGACTGACCCCCATAGTATGCATAGGTGAACCCGAGAAGCCAAAAAAAACTGATGAGGCAAAGGCTTTTTTAAAAAAACAAATAGACCAGTTGACCGAGGGCCTGCCCGCGCAGCATATAAGGGAGCTGGTCATTGCATATGAGCCTGTATGGGCCATAGGGTCCAGCCAGGCCGCTACTCCGGAATATGTAAAGGATGTGCTTGCTTTTTTAAGGCAATACCTCGGGTCCCGCTACGGAGAAGAGGCAGGCAGGGAGGCAGCTATAATATACGGGGGAGCGGTCAATGCAGATACCGCAGGAAAGCTATTGGCCATTGAAGGCAATAATGGTATTTTTATCGGCAGGGCTTCACTAGACCTGGAATTATTTTCGTCAATGATAGATGTAGCCAGGCGGTTTGAAAAAAATATAGATAGGCAAGGAAAGAAATGGGAAAAAAATTATCAAAGCAAGAAAGATTAGACCTGCATCAAAAATCTTATGAGATGAGGACAAATATACTGAAGATGATGCGTTACGGCGAAGGCCATATAGGGGGTGCATTTTCCAGCCTGGACATAATCACTGTCCTGTATAATAAAATACTAAGTCATGATCCCAAAAAACCAAAATGGGAGGACAGGGACAGGTTTATACTGTCAGCGGGACATAAATGCCTGGCACTGTATGTGACTCTTGCAGACCAGGGTTATTTTGATACAGAGGTCCTCTGGACATATAACACCCTGAATACAAGGGTCCCTATGCACCCTGATGAAAAAGTCCTTCCCGGAGTGGAATTTCCCACGGGATCACTGGGCCATGGCCTCCCTGTGGCAGGCGGCATGGCTCTGGCTGCCAAACTGGACAAGAGGGGACATCATATTTTTGTTTTGCTTGGAGACGGCGAGTGCGCAGAAGGAAGCGTATGGGAAGCAGTTATGGCCGCAAGCCACCATAAGCTTGACAATGTGACTGCTATAGTGGACCGCAACGGCCTTCAGGTAAATGGAAGGACCGCAGAGATAATGGACACTTCTCCTTTTGAAGAAAAATTTGCTTCTTTTGGGTGGGAGGTAGAGACTATAGACGGCCATGACTTTGATTCTATATACCACGCCCTTTCAAGGGTACCTTTCAGCGAGAAAAAACCATCGGTAATAATAGCTGATACAGTAAAATGCAAGGGCCTTGATTTTGCAGAAGGCCAGTTTGAATTTCATCACTGGCATTGCGAACCTAAAAATATCGGTAAAGCTATATCCAGTGTTGAAGAGAAAAAAAAGGAAGAGGGGGCTAGAATTGGATAGCGAAAAAAAGATATATGATAACCCTAGAAAGGTAATAGCGGAAGCACTGGTCGATTTGGCAAAAAGGGATGACAGGGTAGTCTATGTATCATGTGATTCCTCTCTGGGTGCTTCAGGGGGCCCTTTTAACAAGAACTTCCCTCAAAGGCATTTTGAGTTTGGCATCCAGGAGCAGAATGCGATGGGAGAAGCTGCAGGCCTTGCGGTAAGCGGTAAAATACCTTTTATTGCAGCATACGTACCTTTTGCTGCATTCAGGTGTTTTGAACAGATAAGGGACGATGTATGTAAGACCAGATTAAATGTGAATATAATGGGCAATAATTGTGGCTTTTCGGTGGGACCTCTGGGGCCCACCCATGTGATAATCGAGGATGTAGGGGTCATAGGTTCTGTCCCAAACATAACCATTATATCCCCTGCTGACGGCCCTCAGTACAGGGAGGCGATTTTCAAGGCAGCCGAGCTGGATGGGCCCGTCTATCTCCGTGTCCACCGCCAGGAAGCAAGGAGGATACACGGAGATGGCTACAGCCTTAAGATAGGCAGAGCAGACAGGGTCCTGGAAGGGGATGAGCTTACCATTATAGCTACCTCTACAATGGTCGCAAACTCAATCGACGCAGCCCTTATGTTAAAAGCAAAAGGGATAAGCGCAGAGGTCATAAATATGTCCACGCTAAAGCCTCTGGACAGGGACCTGGTCCTTGAATCCAGCTCAAAGACCAAAAAGGTGGTGACCGTAGAGGAACATAGCGTGGTAAACGGGCTGGGAAGTGCAGTTGCCAATATATTGGCAACTTCAGGGCCGGCTTTATTGAAAAAAATAGGGATAGAGGATAATTTTGCAGTGGTTGGAGAATATGATGAGCTTATAGATTATTATGGGCTTACAGCTGAAAAAATTTTCGACAAGATACAAGATTTTCTACACAGGGAGGAAGATGATGAAAATAGCAATCGGTTGTGATGAGAATGCAAGAGACAGGATGCAGGACCTTATAGAGGTCATGGAAGAAAAAGGTATAGAGTACAAGGTCTTTGAGGTCGAAGGCGATTACCCTGATGTTGCAAGGGAAGTATGCCTGGCTGTTCAGGAAAAAAGTTATGACCGAGGGGTGCTTGTATGCGGTACCGGCCTGGGCATGGCAATATGTGCAAATAAATTCAAAGGGCTCAGGGCAGCGGTCTGCCATGATTTATATTCTGCTCAAAGGTCCATCCTCTCAAATGACTGCCAGATCCTTGCTATGGGGGCCTTTATCATAGGACCCAAGCTTGCCCAGGAGATAATGAAGGCCTGGCTTGATATTGAAAGGACGGGAGGCACCGTGGCTAAAGTAAAAAAAATAGAACAATTAGAAAAATAGGTTATGTCCTACGATCTGAAATTGATGGTAAAGGTGGCAAGCCTCTATTACAAGGAAGGCTTGACCCAGGAAGATATCTCAAAAAAGCTTAAGGTCTCAAAATACCAGGTAAACCGTATATTAAAAAGGGCAGTCAGCACCGGAATCGTACAGATAAATATTATCGACCCTACCTCTGGTGTTTCAAACCTTGAGGACAGGCTTGAGAAAAGGTTTGGATTAAAGAGGGCTATTGTGGTACAGAACAGCGGCCTGTCTGAAGTGGAACTTAAATCCAAGTTAGGCCAGGCTGCTGCCGATTACCTGCTGGAGATCATAAAAGACGGAGACATACTGGGTGTGGCCTGGGGTACCACGATAAATGAAGTAATAGACCATCTCCCTCCAAGGATAAATAAAAAAGTGGAGGTTGTTCAGATCACAGGGGGTATCCACCAGCTTTCAGTAAACCTTAACTGCCACGACATTGCCAGAAGGCTTGCTTCGCGTTTTGGGGTAGAACCCCATCTCCTCTATGCTCCTGCAATCGTAGATTCGGAGAAGAGCCGTGAACTGTTCTTAAATGAATCGGCCATAAAGGGGACTACTCATTTTTTCTCCAGGATCAGCATAGCATTGGTAGGTATCGGTGCCCTTTACCCCCAGATCATATCAACACTGATAAAAACAGGCCATATAAGTGAAGCGGACCTAAAGTCTTTGAAGAAAAACGGGGCGGTCGGTGACGTATTTTCCCATTTCTTTGACATAGGGGGAAGGGTTAGTGACAGCAGCCTCAAAGGAAGGCTTATAGCCATGCCCGTACAGTCATTGTTAAAGGTGCCCTATTCAATAGGAGTAGCCGGAGGAAGGCTTAAATCTGACGCAATTTACGGGGCCCTGAAGGGCAATTTCGTAAATATTTTAGTAACCGATAGCAAAGTCGCTGAGCTTTTACTGAAGAAAAATTAATTATTTAATTTAGTTGCATATATGCAATAATTTGCATATAATTATTATCTGGAAAAATAACAGGATAGGAGTAAATATGTCTAAACTGAAAAAACAGGAAAAGATAAGCATGTTAAGGACCCTGCTTACCATCAGAAAGTTTGAGGAAAAGACCATACAGCTTTATCAGACCGCTAAGATATGGGGTTACCTTCATCCTTATCTTGGACAGGAAGCAGTGGCTGTAGGGTCCTGCGCCGCCATAGAAAAAGACGACTATATAGTCTCCACCCACAGGGGACACGGCCACTGTATAGCAAAGGGCGGGGACCTCAATAAGATGATGGCAGAGCTTCTTGGCAAAAGTACCGGTTATTGCAAGGGCAGGGGAGGATCCATGCATATTGCAGACACTGAACTGGGTATACTCGGTGCAAACGGCATCGTAGGAGGAGGAATACCTATTTCTGTAGGCGCAGGATTTAGCTGCAAATTTGACAAAAAAGGGAGGGTCACCATCTGTTATTTTGGGGATGGAGCTTCAAATAACGGGGTGTTCCATGAAAGCCTTAACATGGCCTCAATCTTTAAGCTTCCTATAATCTATATATGTGAAAACAACCTTTACGGCATATCCATGTGCTCCAAGGACTCTGTAGCCTGCAAAAATATAGGTGACAGGGCAAGCGCATATGCAATGCCTGGATATGTTATAGATGGGTCTGATCCCGAAGAGGTCTATAAGACAGTATCAGGTGCTGTAGAACATGCTAGGAAAGGCAATGGCCCTTCCCTTATCGAAGCACAGGCATACAGGTTTACAGGCCATCATCCCAATGATCCCGCGGAGTACAGGGAAAAACAGGAAGTAGAATATCACAAGACCGAAAAAGACCCCGTCCATAATTATTCTAAAAAACTGGCAGATGAAAAGATTATCGGCTCTGAGGAATTGGAAGCAATGGAAAAAGAAATCCAGAAAATGGTCGACAGTTCTGTAGAATTTGCTGAAAAGAGTCCCGAGCCTGAACTGGATAAGTTTTTAGAAGAAGTAAAAAATATATAATCTTAAACCATAGGAAAGGAAGATCATGAGAGAGATTGAATATAGAGAAGCTTTAAGGGAAGCAGTCATCGAAGAAATGGACAGAGACCCTAAAGTGTTTTTGGTCGGTGAGGATATTGGAGTCTATGGAGGGGCTTTTAGGGTATACAAGGGCCTTTTAGATAAATATGGCCCTGACAGGGTAGTAAACACCCCTATTTCAGAAATAGCCATAATTGGGGCCGGGATAGGCGCGGCGCTTACAGGCTACCGGCCTATATCTGAAATAATGTTTATTGATTTTGCCACCCTTGCTATGGACCAGATCGTAAACCAGGCTGCAAAGATCAGATATATGACCGGTGACAGCCTGAATGTACCCCTTGTAATAAGGACCCAGGGAGGAGCAGGCAGGGGAGTTGCAGCCCAGCATTCCCAGAGCCTGGAAGCCTGGTTCTATCATGTACCCGGCTTAAAGGTAGTGATGCCAGCCACGCCCTATGATGCAAAGGGCCTCCTTAAAACTGCGGTAAGGGAGGATAACCCAGTGATGTTTATTGAGCAAAAAATGATCTACCTGAACAAGGGGGAGGTTCCTGAGGAAGAATACCTTATACCCTTTGGCAAGGCTGACATCAAAAAAGAAGGTTCTGATGTTACTATTTTTGCTTATTCGGCTATGGTCTTTGAAGCGTTGAAAGCCGCGGAGCAGCTTGAAAAAGAAGGTATAAGCTGCGAGGTCTTCGATCCCCGGACACTGGTGCCCCTGGATGAAGAGGCTCTTATCGAATCTGTTAAGAAGACAAGCAGGCTTGTAGTGGTAAGTGAAGCTTGCCAGAGGGGAAGCATAGCTTCAGATATCTCTGCCAAGGTCACCGATGCTGCATTTGAATGGCTTGATGCACCTATAAAGGTAGTAGCAGGGCTAAATACGCCCATCCCCTATAATTCCACCCTGGAAAAGGCGTCCACGCCGGACAAAAAAGACATTATCGATGCGGTAAAGGGACTGTTGTAATAAATTATAAATCCTACATTGGAGGTTTAAATGAGACAGTATGATAAATCTGCGATACACCGCCTTTCAGATACAGCTGAGGAGATGGAGATCTGGTGGGATTCTTCACCACTGGTATTTGAGACCTGGGCGGCCCAGGAGATAGAAAAAGCAGAGGATGATAAAAAAGAGATAACCAGGCAAAGGCTTAAGACCCTTTTTGACAAAGATAATCCCCAGGATACGTTATTTGACGGGGTAACCACTAACCCCAGGCTGACCAGAAAGGTATTGGACCTTATACCGGAACAGGTAAATTCCATAGTAGACAAGATCATAAAGGATAATCCTGCTATGACAGATTATGAGCTGGCATGGGAGGTATACAAGTCTATAACTGATAAGGGGGCCCAGCTGTTTATGCCCTCTTTTGAAAAATCAGGCTACAGGAAGGGGTATGTAAGCGCCCAGGTTGACCCCAGGCTGGTGACAGATGTAAGGGAGATGCTCAGCCAGGCGTTGATCTTAAAAAAGATATCTCCCAATATCATGGTAAAATGTCCGGGGTCCAAGGAGGGCATATATGTCATTGAACTGTTGACCTCAATAGGGGTGCCCACCAACGCGACCCTGGTATTTGATATCCCCCAGGTGGTACAGGTTGCAAAAGCAGCCAAAAGAGGATATGAAAGGGGCCAGCAGTGGGGCACCGACTACAGCCAGTGGCGGTCAGTTATAACAATTATGATAGGAAGGTTCGAAGCAAGGGACGCTTTTTTCCAGAGCGCAGAAGAAGCTGGAATTGAGTTGACCGAAGAGCTTCAGAGGTGGTCCGGTGTGGCTATAGCAAAGAAGGCCCACAGCCTCCTCACCGATCCCGCTAACGGGTACATGAGCAAACTTCTTTTATGTTCCTCAAGGGTAGGCCCAAAACCTGACGAGGTCATCCATATAGAAAAGGTAGCTGGAGGAAATATGGTCTATACCATAAATCCTGAGATGATAAGCGATTTTATGTGCATATGTGACCAGAAAGATGTATGCCAGCAGATGGACGAGCCTGTGCCGGAGGATATTATGGAAAAACTGCTCAAAATACCTTATTTTGTACAGGGATACCAGGAAGAAGGGATTGCCATAGAAGACTTCATAGGACAACCGGCATTCCAGTATACGGTAAAGGAATTCTCAGGTTCTATGAAGGAGATAGAGGAATACGTCCAAAAAAGGAAAAACGCTCTAAAATAAACACAAAAAAAAGATGTCCTAGCCTAAAATAGTGCTTTGTAAAAAAGCACTATTTTGCCCTTTAAAAAAAACGTTTTTATTGCTATTATTATATTATTATTAGTTTAATGGCAAAACCTTGAATAAACGATTCAACAACCCATCCATAAAGGATATAGCCAGGGAAGCTGGAGTGGCTATCTCTACAGTTTCCAATGTCATAAATAAAAAAGGCATAGTCGGCACTGAAACGGAAAAAAAGGTACTGAAGGCCCTTGAAAAAATACAATACAGGCCCAATATCATAGCCCGGGGCCTAAGGACCAGGAGTACAAGCACCATCGCTATAATAGTCCAGGACATTGTAAACCCCTATACTTCCCATGTTATAAAAGGTATGGAAGAGGTTGCCAGGAAAAGGGGTTATACATTGCTTATAGCCTGTACCTATTATGATATAAGGGAGGAAAAAAAACAGATAGATGTTTTCTTAGACCAGTTTGTAGACGGTTTTGTCTTCCTGGGAGGCTACGACAACCAGGGGGTGGTAAGAAGGGTATATGACCGGGGCATACCCCTTGTTTCCGTAGACAGGGAGATTGATGATCCTGATATACCCTATGTTTTAATAGATAACCTGGAGGCTATGAAAAAAGCAGTAGATTATCTGTGCAGTTTTGGGCATAAAAAGATAGGGTATGTTACTTTCAGGTTTGAATACCAGTCCACGTCACGCAACCGTTATCTTGGTTATTGTAAAGGGCTGGAGGAGAACCATATCGATTATGACCCTGAAATCGTCATAATCGATGATTACATGAAGCTCAATGAGACAGAAGGGACCTTTGAAGTGGTCTCTAAATTTTTAAAAAAAGGGGCCCTACCCACCGCTTTTGCTTGCATTTCAGACGTAAATGCATTCGGCCTGGTAAAAGCATTGAAGGCAGAGGGGATCAAAATACCCCAGGAGGTATCCGTGATAGGCTTCGATAATATATCTTTTTCCAATTTTATGGAGCCCCCTCTTACCACCATAAAACAGCCCAAGAAACTGATGGGGGCTACAGCCATGAACCTGCTCTTGGATATGGTTGAGAAAAAGAAGGTAGAAAATAAAAATATCAAGCTGCCTACAGTACTGCTGGAGAGGGATTCGGTAGGCCCTCCCCCAAAATAGTTTTTGTTGTAGCAGGCTGCTGCTGGTTTGACTAAAAAACGTTTTTTTGATATATTTAAAAAACGATTTTATAAATTTATGCTTAATTTTTACCTGTTCAATCTATTTATATATTACATGTATAAACTCCGAAAAAAGGAACCCTTATGGAAGACATACTGGAAGAACTAAAAAGAGCAGTCCTTGAATTTGATGTAGATAATGCCCATGATATAGCCGCTAAAGCGGTCCAGCAGGGGGTGGACCCCCTCCAGGCAGCTAAGGCCTTGACCGAAGCGATCAGGATAGTCGGTGAAAAATTTGGTTCCGGGGAACTTTTTCTACCCGATCTTGTATGCGCCTCAGAAGTGTTAAAAAAAGCTTTTCCAGTGATAAATGAAGAAATTGAAAAAAAAGGAAAAAAACAGGAAAGCCTGGGGAAAGTAGTCCTGGGCACGGTTTTTGGGGATATTCACTCCATCGGCAAAGGAATGGTATCTACCCTCCTTTATGCATCAGGATTCGAAGTCATAGACCTTGGGGTAAATGTAAAATCAGAAGTTTTCCTGGATGCGGTCAAAAAAGATAACCCTGATATAGTGGCTATGTCTGCTTTGCTTACAACCACGGCCAATGAACAGAAAAATGTTATTGAAGGCTTAAAAAAAGCAGGGCTCAGAAAAAAGGTGAAGGTAATCGTTGGGGGAAGCCCCATAAACCAGGAATTTGCTGATTCAATTGGAGCTGACGGTTATGGAGCAACTGCCCCTGAAGGGGTAAAAGTGGCAAAAAAGCTGCTGGAAATTGATTAGGAGGATATAATGCAAAAAGGATTTAAAAGAAATTTTGATCCCATAGAGATATTGAATTCCAGCCAGGTAGAACAGATACATTCCGGGACCCTGCATGTGCTGGAGGATGTGGGTTTTAAGTTTGATTCCCAAAAGGCCTTAAAGGTTTTAGAGAAGCGCGGCTGCAAGGTCGACCATGATACCAGGATAGCGAAGATACCCCCGTATATAGTTGAAGAATGTATAGCATCCACCCCTTCAAGCTTTATGGTTCAGGCCAGAGACAAAGATAAAAGCGTTAGATTCGGGGCAAACACCCTGTATTTTATGAACTCTGCAGGGGCAAGATATTCTGATGTTAAGACAGGTAAGGTCACCATGCCTACCATACAGCAAAATAACGAAGCGGTCATTGTCTCCGATGCCCTGGATTCTGTAAATGTTTTTCCCTCATATACCCCTTATTTTGAATTGGAGGGTGTCCCTCCCGTGATGTCCTGCCCGGTAAGCTGCGCGCAGAGGATGAGATACTCTACAAAGCCTTCCAGGGGGGCCCAGCCTACAGACACCTTTATCTGGGAGACCAAACTTGCCCAGGCAGCAGGCGCCCAGCTTCTGGGCTGCGTCGAGGGGGCTGCGCCGCTCTCGCTTTCAGAGGATGCCTGCAATGCAGCCTTCTATTATCTTGATGCAGGATTTCCTATCTACATAGCTTCGGGTTCTATAATGGGGGGGTCCCACCCTATTACCGTAGCAGGAGCAAGTGTAAGCCATAATGCTGAGCTGCTGGCTATTGTTGTCCTCCTGCAGTCCGTAAGTCCCGGTTGCGGCATAATAGCAAATAATTTTGTCACAGCTATGAACATGGCAACAGGAGACCTTAATTTTGGTACGGCTGCTGTAGCTTTACATCAGATGGCCTATAACCAGGTCTGGCACTCACTTTATAAGATCCCTGTAAATAATACAGGTTCTGCTTTTTCAAATTCCAAAAAGATAGACTACCAGGTCGCAGCTGAAAAACTGCCTCTTGCCCTTTGTTCGGCATTGTCAGGAGCAAATATGATAGTGCTTCACGGAGGGGTAACAGGAGAGCTTGCCTACAACCCTGTACTTGCTGTCATCGATGATGACGTGGCAAACAGTATAGGAAGGATAGTAGAAGGGTTTGAGGTAAGTGAGGGCACCATCGGCTTGGATGTAATAGCCAAGGTGGGTTCTTCGGGCACATTCCTGAGCGCACCTGAGACCAGAAGACTCTGGAAAGATGAAGATTTTATGCCCAAGATCTACGATAAGACGTCCTACCAGGAGTGGTGGGAAGGGGATAAAAAGACTGTGATAGAAAAAGCTGAAGACAGGATGCAAGAGATACTTGCTTCCCATAAGCCCGAACCGCTTACCGGCGACCAGGAAAATGAGGTGCAAAAGATATTGGATGAGGCAACTGGCTATTATAAGGAAAAAGGCCTTATATAGGATTTATACATTTGGGATACATTTGAAAACAATAAAATAATAGGGGGTGAATATGTGATATCAAGGTCCGGAAATCATTTTTTGGACTTTTTGTAAATTTCTTATCTTGTTTGTAAAATTATAAGGAGGAAAAATGAAAACTGTGAAAATGTTATTGATCTTTGTTCTGGCATTGGTTTTTGCGCTTAGCATAGCTTTTATAGGCTGCAGGGCTCAACCGGAAGTCGAAGCCCCGGCTGAAGAAGTAGCAGCAGAGTCGGATGCTTATGATTATTATGAGATGCTAAACGAGCATGCGATGACTACAGATGAACCATATCCGGACAGCCCGGCAGAAGGCCATACCATAGCCTTTACCGATATAATGGGCGGCATACCTTTCACTGCAAATGTATGGGACAGCGTACAGAGAGAATGGGAAAGGGCAGGAGGAGCCTCAGGAGACCTCTATTATGCTGACAACCAGTATGATGCTACCATGGGTCTTCAGAATGCTGATATCCTTCTGGCCAGGGAGCCAGAGGTTTTGATATGGTTCCAGTTTGATTCAAGGGTAAATGCTATTGTTGCCCAGAAATTCGGTGATGCCGGCATACCTATAATAGCGGTAGACGTACCGGTGCCTGGAGCGCCTTTTATGGGTGTTAACAATTTCCAGGCAGCCTATATGGCTGGCGAGAAAGCTATAGAGCTTGTAGAGGACCAGGGCGGCATAGAGACAATCGACAATATAGTGCTTATGCAGATGCCGGCCGGCGGTGAGGTCACCATGCTCCGTTCGGAAGGATTCTACCAGGCATTCGTGGATGTATACGGCGCAGATGCAATCGATCCGATAACCATAAGGGCTGACGGCGGCGCAGGTGAAGCAGAAGAGGCCAATGCTGCCATGGCAGATGTTCTTGCATCAGTTCCAGATGCAGAAAACTTTGTCCTTACTTCCATAAATGAGCAGACCATGGATGGATGTATCTCAGCTATACAGACCGCGGGCAGATGGGATCCCGATAACTGGATCATCATCACCCAGGGTGTGGACGATGTAGGACAGGCCCAGATCAGAGAAGGGCTTACCGATGCAGGTATTGCTTACTTCCCTGAAAGGTATGGAGAATACCTGGTCCCCGCAGCATTATCTTTCTTGCAGGGGCACGCGGTTCCCCCGTTCATGTATGTGGACAACGAAGTAATCACTGCCGAAAATATAGATGAATGGTATCCGCAATAATAGGATGTCGTTGAAATAGCATAAGATCTAATCCGGGGAGGCCGGACTGATCCCGGCTCTCCCCGGCAAAGGGTTTAAGGTGGGTGAAAAGTGGCTGATAATAATATTATTTTAAAGATGGAAAAAATAAATAAAACCTTTCCCGGTGTAGTTGCTTTAGACGATGTTTCCATTGACCTTAGAAAAGGGGAGGTCTTGGGAATACTTGGCGAAAACGGTGCTGGTAAATCTACACTTATTAAGATCCTTGCGGGCACCTACCAGAAAAATTCAGGCAAGATTGAAATAGACGGCAAGGTTGTAGAATTTAAAAACCCTGCCGAGGCAATGTCTGAAGGCATAAGGGTTATCTATCAAGAGCTTAACACGCTTGAAAACTTAACCGTTGCAGAAAATATTTTCCTGGGAGAGCAGGAATTAAAAAAATCTTTCCCTATAATAAACTGGAGAAAAATGATTAAAGAATCCAGAAGGATCTTAGGCCAGCTAAAGATGGATATAAATCCTAACACGGTCATGGAGGATCTGGCGGTCTCTGAAAAACAAGTGGTCGAGATCGCAAAGGCAATATCCAAGAGGGCCAAGATCCTGGTAATGGATGAGCCCACCGCAGCTTTAAGCGAAGAGGATAAGGATTCCCTGTTTGAGATAATCAAGACACTTAAGGATAGCGGGGTTTCCATTATATATATTTCTCACAGGCTAAAAGAGATGTTTGAGATCACTGACAGGATAACGGTGCTAAGGGACGGTAGAAAGATAGATACTGTAGAAACCAAAAAGTCCAATGACAACCAGCTGGTAACCATGATGGTGGGCAGGGATATAAGCGAGATGTACCCTAAAAGGAAGGTACCCATCGGTGAAGTGCTCATGAAAGTCAAAAATCTGAAGGCTGAAGGCATAAAGGATGTAAGTTTTGAGCTTAGAAGAGGAGAGATCCTGGGTATTTTCGGTCTGCTTGGCTCAGGGAAAACACACCTGGTAAAGGCCCTTTTCGGGGCCAACCCCATAACCGGAGGAGAGGTATACCTAAATGATGAGAAGGTCAGTATCAAAAAACCCTGGCAGGCAAGGGATAATAGTATAGGCCTTGTCCCCGTGGACCGGAAAATGGAGGGCCTTGCACTTATGCTGGGGGTAAAGGAGAATATCACCCTGGCCAATATAAAAGATCTGGGCAAAGGTTTTCTGATTAAAAAATCATTGGAAGCAGAAAAAGCAAAAAAATGGATAAGCAGCCTGGGTATATCTACCCCCTCTATAAATCAGGAGGTAAACAGCCTTTCTGGAGGAAACCAGCAGAAAGTGGTACTCGCAAGATGGTTGGAGACCGGCTCAAAAGTCATAATACTTAATGAACCCACCAGGGGAATCGATGTTGGGTCAAAAGTAGAGATCTATAAACTGATGCAGGACCTATGCGAAAAAGGGGCAGCTGTGATAATGATCTCTTCTGAATTACCTGAGATACTTTCTATTTCAGACCGCATACTGGTGATAAGTGCCGGAAAGATAAATTGTGAGTTCGGCACCGATGAAGCAACTGAAGAAAAATTGATGCAGACTGCATGCATCAGATAATAGAGTGTAAGGATTAGGAGGATATATGGCAGATGATCGGGAAGGAACAGCGGTAAAAAAACAAAAGAAGTTTTTTATAAGCAATACCATAACCCTGGTTATGGTATTGATAGCCATGTTCATATTTTTCTCCCTGGCCAGCAGGCATTTCCTTTCCACATATAATATACTTTCCATGGTTTCCAATCTTTCTTTTATGGGCATTGTGGCAGCTGTGCTGACCATGGTAATGATATCCGGGGAAATAGATTTTTCCATTGGTGGAAACATAGGGCTTACCAGTGTAGTAGCCGCAATCCTAATCGAAGGCGGAGTGCCGGGTATCCTGGTGGTGGCTATCTGCCTTGTCATGGGTTGTGCCATAGGGGTTTTCAATGGTTTCCTGGTTACTGTGGTAGGGGTCAATTCCATAATCGCTACCGTGGGGACCATGTCTGTCTGGAGAGGGTTGGCTTATACTTTTTCAGACGGCCGATCTGTTTTGGCTATTGACCCTGTGATAGATTTTCTGGGCAGGGGCAGCGTTTTTAATATACCCTTTCCCATCATCTTATTTGTAATAGTATTCGCTATCTCCTATGTGGTGATGAATCTTTCAAAATGGGGGAGAAAGATTTATTCCATAGGGGTAAACCCCATGGCTTCCTTTCTTTCCGGCATAAATGTAAAGCAGGTGAAATTTTTAGCCTTTGTTTTCTGCGGGCTGGCAGCTGCACTGGGCGGGCTTATACTTACCTCCTTAAGTATGGTTGGCATGCCGCAGCACGGACAGGGGCTGGAGCTTACCATTATAAGCGCTATACTTTTGGGAGGTACCGCACTCGGCGGAGGAAAGGGACAGATTTTGGGGACCCTTACCGGGATACTCATCTTAAGCGTCCTCTATAACGGTCTTACCATGCTTGATGTATATTATTACCATGTACAGATCGCCCAGGGAGCAGTATTGATTGCTGTGGTAGCCACCTATGAGGTAAGGCAGAAGAGGCTTCAGCAATGACATGGCAAATGATTATTTTTCGGAGGTTTAATGGCTAATACAAAAATTAATGCCACAGGCTGGTACCAGAAAGTCTTGCGTATCTTCACACGGAGCAAAACGCCTATAGCTTCCCTTATACTGTTATATGTGTTGATGATAGTCATATTCGCTTCATTTTCCCCCCATTACCTCACCGTTGGCAATTTCAGGAGTATTTTTAACAACCTTGCCCGGTTTGGGATACTTTCTGCTGGGATCACCATCGTGATGATAGGGGGAGGTTTTGATCTTTCCATAGGGTCCGCTATGGGCCTTATAGGCACAATATGTGCAGTCATAATGCTTCAGTTTCCATTTGTACCTGTCGGCGTGGTCATGGTCATAGCTGCTTTGGTGGGGTGTTTTCTCGGCCTTATAAATGGAGTCATTATAACCAAGATAGGCATAAACCCGATCATCACCACCTTGGGTACCCTTGCCATATTCAGGGGGGTCGCATTCTTCTGGGCCCACCTCAATGTCCGGATTTACAGCAGGGTCTGGGACGCAGTGGGCAGGACATTTATTGCGGGCACCATACCTCTTACCACGGTTTATATAGTGGTGATATTTGTGATATTGGCCCTGGTGCTTAAGTTTACCCGCTTTGGGAGAAACCTTTATACCATAGGGGGAAATGAGTATCTTGCAAAGCTTGCAGGAATAAAGGTTGACAGGACAAAGATAGCAAGTTATGTGATAAGCGGACTCTTTGCAGGCCTTGCGGCTATTGTCCTGACCTCTCAACTTGGTTCAGGCAGGCCTGAGTACGGCTCCGGAGCAGAACTTGAGGTTCTTACCATAGTGGTCCTGGGAGGGGTCACAGTCGGTGGGGGCAAAGGAAATTTTTTAGGCACTTTTATTGCTTTGGTAATAATAGGCTCCATCTCCAATGGCCTTGTACTGCTTGATGTGCCTATATTCTTGAGGATGGTAGTAAAGGGAGGGCTTCTGGTGCTGGCGGTATCCATAGATGCATTGAGAAACAGAAAAAGGCTCCAGCTGTATTAAACTTGGTTTTTGGAGGTGCTTATGGACAGCAGGGAACGTTTTTTAGAAGTAATGAGGTTTGGCAGGGATGTGAGATCCTTAAAATGGGAGTTTGGATACTGGGGCAAGACACTTAAAAACTGGTACAGCCAGGGGCTCGAGGAAAAAGATTATCCAGCCATACCTACGGAGATCTCAACGTTCCAGGCGTCCCTTTATACTGCGGCCTGGACAGGCCAATGGCAGAAAAAAGGATCGAAGAGGGGCGGAAAAATCGAATTGCCCAATGGCATAGGGGTATGGGGCGGCGGCACATATTGGCCGAATCAGGGGTTTCCCCTGGAACGGGACGCAGGAAGGTATTTTGGATTTGACAAATCTACTGTACTGGCCAAAGTCGAACAGCTTCTATGTCCCAAATTTGAAATAAAGGTCTTGGAGGAGGATGAAAATAAATTAAGGTATATAGACCTTGACGGTGTTGAAAGGATCTACTTAAAACAGGAAGCTACTATACCTACTTCGATGAAATGGCCTATCGGTGATTGGGAAAGCTGGGAGAAAATAAAAAGGGAGCGGGTCCATACAGATAATCTCTCGGAAAGATTTCCGCCTGACTGGAAGGATATGGTAAAGATTTACAAGGAAAGGGATTATCCACTTTGCCTGGGGGGCTACCCCTTAGGGGTATTTGGGACCCTTGTGCACCTTATAGGTTACGAGAAGCTTTTCTTCTACTATTACGATCAGGGCAAACTCATAAAGGATATCTTAAATACTTTCACGGATGTATGGATTGCTTTATGGGAAGAGGTTTTAAGCCAGATTGACATCGATTGTGTCCATATCTGGGAAGATGTCTCCACTGGTACTGCATCAATGGTGTCTCCTGCAACCTTTAAGGAGTTTATGACCCCGTATTACAAAAAGCTGACCGGTTTTTTAAAAAGCAAGGGGGTGGATATAATTTTGCTGGACACGGATGGAGACTGTAATGAACTTATCCCCCTGTTTATGGAAGCAGGCATCACTGGGCTCTATCCTATGGAGGCCAGTGCCGGGATGGATGTCCTTGCAGCCCGGAAAAAATATCCAGGACTTCAGATGATGGGAGGCATACCCAAGTCAAAGATCCCCCTGGGCAAAAAAGAGATAGACCGCTTCCTTGAGCCTGTAGAGGAGCTGTTAAAACACGGAGGATATATACCATATGGTGATCACCTTATACCCCCGGAGGTCCCCTGGGAGGATTTCTGCTATTACAGGGAAAAATTGAACAGATTGATAGACCAGAACGGAAAAGTATAATTTTTTTATCTTAAAGGAGCAAGGATGAAGGACTTAAAGAACTATATTGTATTTGATTTCGGCGCCAGCAATGGAAGGGCTGCGGTTGTGCGGTATGACGGCAATAGATTCGATATGGAAGTAACCCACAGGTTTGAGAACAGGCCGGTTTATGCCACGAATACCCTTTACTGGGATATTTTAAGCCTGTATGCGGAGCTGAAATGCGGGTTGCAGAAATCCTTTGCCAAATACAAAAAGATAGAATCAATGGCCCTGGACACCTGGGGGGCAGATTTTGGGTTTATCGATAAAAACGGGAGGCTTATTTCAAACCCGGTGCACTACAGGGACCGGCAAAGGGTCGATGATTGCCGTGGTGTTTTTGAAAAGATTTCAGCAGAAAGGCTTTTTGAGCTCACCGGTGCATGGGTCCATCCAAACTTCGATCTTTTCCACCTTTATTCCATGAAAAAAAACAGCTGGCCGGAATATGAATACGGAGAGGTGTTTTTAACCATACCGGACATATTAAACTATTTTCTTACCGGGAAGACCTGTAATGAATGGACCAGGATAACCAATAGTATAATGTATGACCAGGTTAAAAAAAGATGGTCCGATGAGGTCTTTGATACCTTCGGCCTGTCCAAGGACATGTTTGCTCCTATAATAGAACCTGGAAATATAATTGGGAAAATTAGCGGGCAGGTCTCCAGGGAGCTTGAAATAGGGCCCCTGCAGGTTATAGCTCCAGTAACCCATGACACCCCTTCAGCTGTTGCAGGCATACCGGTATCCGCTAAGGGAAACTGGGCTTTTATAAGCCTGGGGACATGGGCCATAGTGGGCTTGGAGACGGATGCGCCCATAATAAGCAAAGAGATAATGGACAAGGGCTTTTCCAATGAAGGAGGAGCAGAATACACCAACCTTTTCATCAGGAATATAACCGGCCTGTGGATAATACAGCAGTGCAGGGCTAAATGGATAAAAGAAAAGGGCTCAGATATCTCCTGGGACGAGATCGTAAGGCTTTCGGCTGCCGCCCCTGCCTTTGAGGCTTTTATAGATGTGGACGACCCGGTTTTTGCCCAGCCTGCTGTAGATATGCCCCAGGTGGTCAGGGAAAACTGCCGGGGAGCCAAACCCGAAAGCATAGGCCAGGCAGCAAGGTGCGTATATGAAGGCCTGGCTTTAAAGTTTAAGCATGATGTAGCGGCGTTGGAGGAACTCAGCGGCAAGAAGCTAGATCTTTTGCATATGATAGGGGGCGGGATACAGAACAAGATGCTCTGCCAGTGGACCGCGGATGCTACGGGCATACCGGTTACCGCCGGGCCTGCAGAAACCACATCAGTAGGAAATTTTCTTATGCAGCTCAAGGCTTTAGGGGAGATAGGCGGATTGGCCGACGGAAGGCTTATATCCTGCCGCTCGTCTGAAGTGGACCATTATGAACCCAAAGACCCTGATAGTTGGGACGACGCTTATCAAGAGTATTTAAACAAAACAGGAGGGAATTAAAAAAATGAAATTAAATGTTGATGCTCATCTATGGTGCCTTGGTACCTATGCAGAAAGGTATGTACCCGGGGGCTACTATGATGATATGGAGGTTGACCAGAAGCTGGAGATAATGTCAAAGATAGAAGGATTGACCGGACTTTTTACTTTCTATCCCCTGCCTCCTCTCCCGGAGGATCCGGACAAGCTTGAAAAAAAACTTGCCGATTACGGGCTTAAGGTTTCCAATCTAGCCATGGAGCTATTTTCAGACAGGAAATGGAAGCATGGAACCTTCTGCAATAACGATGAACGGATAAGAAAGGAAGCAGTAAAGGCTTTTAAAGAGGGAATAGATTTTGCCAGGGAGGTTAAAGCCGACAGCGTTCTTCTTTGGCCTGCCCATGACGGTTTTGATTATCCCTTCCAGGTCGATTACCGTGACGGCTGGAAATACCTGGTAGAGACAATAAGGGAGATAGGGGAGCATGACAGGGAAATGAAGATAGCCCTGGAGGCAAAATCAAAAGATCCCAGGCAAAAACTATA
>PWSB01000155.1 GCA_003563375.1 Actinomycetota bacterium
ACGAAATAAGTATTCCCGGGCTTTATCTCCCCGGAGAAGACCCTGAATACCGAAAGCTTTCCTATATACGGGTCAGCCATGGTTTTAAAGACATAAGCGCACACAGGGCTGTCCTGGGAGGGTTTTACCTCGGTTTGGCTTTCGTCAGTTTTATTTGCCACCAAAGGGGGCCTTTCCAAAGCCTGGGGAAGCAGCTCGTTTATATAATCCATGAGTATGTCTATACCGAAATTCTTGCCTGTCGAAATGGAGAACACAGGTATCACCTTGCCCTCCAGGACTGCTTTTTTGAAATTTTTTGCTATAGCGCTATTGTCTATCTTCTCTCCCTCGAGGTACTTGTTCAGCAATTCGTCATCTGTTTCCACTATAGATTCTATAAGCTCATTATGGAAATTCTGTGCCTCATCCTGGCGGGACTCAGAAACTGGCCCCTCTTTACCCTTAAACTCTTCCTGTGAATATTGGTAACCCTTATTTTTCAGCAGGTCTATAACGGTATCAAACTTTTCACCGACATCTGCGGGGATAGTTATCGGAACCAGGTTTAGGTCATAATTGTCTTTCATATCCTCGACAGTCTTTAAAAAATCTATGTTTTCCTGGTCCAGTTTGTTCATCACGCAGAAAGAGGGAATTTTTCTATCTTTTATGACTCTGATGACCCTTTCTGTGGCCGCCTGAGAGGGGGACCTGGGATCTACCAGAAGCAACACGCTGTCTGTAACCTTCAAAGCTGCAAACGGCTGGCCTATAAAATCTATATAACCGGGAGTGTCTATAACATTTATATGGAAATCCTTCCAGTCATAATTGAGGATACTTGAATGTATACTAAAACCTTTGCTTGTCTCCAGGGGCCCGTAATCCGAAACGGTATTTTTTGATTCTACTTTGCCCAAGCGGTTTATAATTCCTGAGTTGAATAAAAAACATTCGGACAGTGAGGTCTTGCCGGTATTGTTTCCAGAGATCAGTCCTATAACCTTCTTCTTGTCTGCGCTAATTTTGGCCATTAATCTTCCTCCCGTACATTGCACTTGATTGCCGCTTATTTCATGAAAGAAATATACCATAAAAACAATATTGTGTAAAAAAGTTTAAATACTATAATAATTTGTTTAAACATAGCCATACAGGGGGGCGTCACTGTATTTATGAATGGACTAATATGCTATAATTTTTAGGAAATAAAATTTATGGAGGATTGATGACATGACAGGAATTATTGTCCTTATAGTTATACTGGCGGCTATAGCGGTTGCAATACTTGCCATAGCCGTGGGCTATTACAATGCAATAGTGTCTACACGGAACAAGGTAGACAATGCCTGGCATCAGATCGATGTACAGCTGAGAAAAAGATATGACCTTATACCCAATCTTGTAGAAACAGTGAAAGGTTATGCTGCTCACGAAAGGGAGACCCTCCGAAAAGTGGTAGAAGCAAGAAATTTTGGTATCAATGCCCAATCGGTAAAGGAACAGCAGGACGCTGAGAACATGTTAACAGGCACCCTGAAATCTCTTTTTGCCCTATCGGAGAGATACCCCAATCTAAAAGCTGACCAGCACTTTTCCAGGCTTATGGAGCAGCTGAACGGTATAGAAAGCAATATCGCCTACGCGCGGCAGTTCTACAATGATATGGTGATGAAGTACAATACCAGGATACAGACTTTTCCCGGCAAACTATTTGCATCGATGTTTAACTTTTCCGGCAGGGATTATTTTGAGATAGAGGAAGAATCCGCCAGGAGGCCGGTGAAGGTAGAATTTTAATAAGAGGTGTTAAAAGACATGTATGAACATATTGGTAAAAACAGGGCTAAGACCTATCTCATAATCATAGGTTTCCTTGTCTTTATTGCAGCAATAGGATATTTTGTGGGATTGTATTTGGACTACCAGTACGGGGTAAGGGGCGAGTACTCCATACTCCTTTTAGGCTTTGCCCTTGCCATCGCCGTGATCATGAGTTTTGCAAGCTATTATTACAGTGACAGGCTCGTGCTAAGCCTGACCAGGGCAAGACCGATATCCAGGCAGGAAAACCCCAGGGTCTATTATATGGTAGAAGGCCTTTCCATTGCGGCAGGGATGCCTATGCCTAAGATATACATGGTAGAGGACAGGGGCCTGAATGCTTTTGCTACAGGCAGAAACCCTCAACATGGGGTCATAGGTTTTACAAGGGGATTGCTGGATAGCCTAAACGACGAGGAATTGAAAGGGGTCATAGCCCACGAACTGTCACATATAAAAAATTATGATATACTTCTGGGGACCGTGATCGTGGTCCTTGTGGGAATGGTCACCATTGTAAGCAATATACTATTGAGGATGTTTATATTTGGAGGAAGGAGAAGGAGCAGCAGCCGTTCCGGAGGAGGGCTCATCTCCCTGATCCTGATGATAGTGGGCTTAGTGCTTATACTGCTTTCGCCGCTTATCGCTGCAATCATCAGGTTTGCGGTAAGCAGAAACAGGGAATACCTTGCTGATTCAAGCGGAGCCCTGGTGACCAGGTACCCTGCGGGACTGGCAAGTGCCCTGGAAAAGATAAAAGGCCGAAGTGCGGTAAACACTGCAAACAGTGCTACCGCCCATCTGTTTATCTCAAATCCAATAGGTAAGAAAAACAGGGCGATGTTTAAAAATTTATTTAATACCCATCCCCCGGTCGAAGAGAGGATAAAGAGGTTAAAAGAGATGTCTTTGGGTGTGGGGACATAGACACAGGAGGTGTATTTAAAATATGGAGAAAGGGACTATAAGAGTAAAGGCAGGCCTCGCTGAAATGCTTAAAGGCGGAGTTATCATGGACGTGACCACTGTGGAGCAGGCAAAGATCGCCGAAGAGGCGGGCGCTGTATCCGTGATGGCTTTGGAGAAAATACCTGCGGATATAAGGGGGGCCGGCGGAGTGGCCAGGATGACCGATCCTGAGATAATAGTAAAAATAATGGAAGCGGTATCAATACCGGTGATGGCCAAAGCAAGAATAGGCCATTTCGGCGAGGCTCAGATACTTCAAGCCATTGGCGTAGATTATATTGATGAAAGTGAAGTGCTTACCCCTGCCGATGAGCGCTTTCATATAAACAAATGGGGTTTTAAAGTGCCTTTTGTTTGTGGGGCCACCAACCTCGGAGAAGCCTTGAGAAGGATAGGCGAGGGGGCTGCCATGACCAGGACCAAAGGCGAAGCTGGTACCGGAGATGTGGTGCATGCAGTAAGGCATCTAAGGGCCATAAATGACGAGGTAAAAAGGATAACCGGACTCCCCAAAGAAGAGCTCATGACCACCGCCAAAGAACTAGGCGCCCCGTATGAGTTGGTGGTCTACGTTCATGAAAACAAGAAACTGCCTGTAGTCAATTTTTCAGCAGGGGGCATAGCTACCCCTGCAGACGCTGCAATGATCATGCAGCTTGGTGCTGATGGAATATTTGTAGGTTCAGGGATATTTAAATCTGAAAATCCTATGAAGATGGCCCAGGCTATTGTAGAGGCTACAGCTCACTTTGATAATCCTGAGGTCCTGGCCAGGGTTTCCAGGGGCCTGGGAGAACCCATGGCTGGCACAGCCACTTCCAGCCTTGACAAGGCCCAGATGCTTTCTCAGAGAGGCTGGTAATTTGTTAAGGATAGCAGTCCTTGCGCTGCAGGGCGCCTACAGGGAGCACATATTAGCCTTGAAAAGAGAGGGCATTTACGGATTTGAGCTTAAGCTGCCCCATCAGCTGGAGGAAGCTGACGGTCTTATCATGCCTGGAGGAGAGAGCACAGCTATTTACAGGTTGATGAAAAAATATGGTTTTGAGGACCAGCTTGGATGTTTTTTCAAAGCAGGGAAACCTATTTGGGGGACATGTGCTGGAATGGTACTCCTTGCTGATAAAGATACAGGCATGGGACTGGGTTATATGGATATAACCGTAAAAAGGAATGCTTACGGCCGCCAGATCGACAGTTTTGAGGAGACTATAAAAACAGATTTAGGCGGGGCAAAAAAAGAATTCAGAGCAATATTTATAAGGGCTCCTAAAATCTTGAGGACTGGAAAAAATGTCCAGGTCCTGGGAAGCCTGAACGGGGAAGCAGTGATGGCAAGGGAGGTTAATGTCCTTGCATGCTCTTTTCATCCTGAACTGGGGCCAGATCCCGGAATCCATGATTATTTCATAGAAATGGTAAAAAACAATAAAGGGGAGAATTAGTATGTCTGGTCATTCCAAATGGCATTCGATTAAACATAAAAAAGCAAAGGAAGATGCAAAAAGAGGAAACATGTTCGGCAAGCTGAGCCGGATGATTACTGTGGCAGCCAGGGAAGGGGGAAGCGGAGACCCCAAGGATAATATAGCTTTAGCCAATGTGCTGTCAAAGGCCAAAGAGTACAATATGCCCCAGGATAATATTGAAAGGGCCATAAAAAAGGGTACCGGGGAGCTGGAAGGCGCAGATTATGAGACTGTAGTATATGAGGGCTATGGTCCGGGGGGCACAGCCATACTTGTTGAGGTTTTAACTGAGAATAAAAACAGGACAGCTGCTGATATCAGAAACCTTTTTAACAAAAACAACGGTAATCTGGGAGAGAGCGGGAGTGTGAGCTGGCAGTTTGAAAGAAAAGGAGTCATAATCGTGTCCAAAAGCGAAATGGCTGATGACGAAGAGCTTATGCTTGACATCATCGATGCAGGGGCAGATGATATAGAAGAAGAAGACGATGACTGGATAATAAAGACTGAACCGCAGGAATTTATGAATGTCAAAGACTATCTTCAAAAAAAGGATATAAGGCTCAAATCCAGCGAGCTGGGAATGATACCAAAATCTACCATAGGACTTTCCAGGGATGAAGCGAGCAAAGCCCTTAAACTTATCAACGCTTTAGACGACCATGACGACGTACAGAATGTTACCACCAACCTTGAAATACCCGATGAAATCTTGACCGATGCAGGACCTTAGGGGATATGGCTATAAATAGATTTAGAGTCCTCGGCATAGACCCGGGGCTTGAGACTACAGGCATAAGTGTTTTGGAAGTACAAGGCAATGGCTTTAAGCCTGTATTCTGTGGTTGCATAATCACCGGTAAGGATAAACCCATCGATCTTAGGTTAAGGACAATATACACTTCAATAGAAAAAATTATTAAAGAACACCTGCCGCAATATTTGGCCATAGAACAGATCTTTTTCAGCATCAATGCAAAATCCGCTATAAAGGTGGGCCAGGCCAGGGGTGTATCCATCCTTGCCGCCAGCAATAACGGGCTGCCTGTTTTTGAATATACCCCTCTTGAGGTAAAACAGGCTATCGTAGGATACGGAAGGGCAACCAAGCAGCAGATAAAATACATGCTTAAAAACATATTAAACGTTGCGGACGAATATTTTCCTAAAAAGGACGATGCCTGGGATGCGATGGCTGTATGCATATGCCATGCCAACAGCTACAGGTTCAGGCAAAAGGTAGAGGGGTCTTATGATAGCTAGGCTTTGGGGCAGGATAATTGAAAAAAATCCTTCTTATATTATCCTGAGGTCCGGCGATATAGGATTTGAGATATTGATATCTGCCAGGACCTACCAAAACCTTCCGCCGGAAGGACAGGATAGCGTGCTTGACATATACACCCATATAAGAGAAGACTGTATAAGCCTGGTCGGTTTTATATCCTTAACTGAAAAACTTGTCTTCTTAAAGTTATTGGAAGTAAACGGAGTTTCTATTAAGATAGCCTTAAGCGCCTTTTCCCTTTACGATACCGCGCAGATTAAGAAAATTATAAGGGGCAAAGAAATAGACCTGCTTAAAAGAGTGCCGGGCATAGGTAAAAAACTTGCCGAGAGGATACTCCTTGAGCTTTCAGAGAAATTCGATGGCTCCGATGAGATAGGGCCAATACTGGTTGAAAACAAAAGATTGTCTGAGGTAAAGCAGGCCCTAAGGTCCCTGGGATACAAGAACAGCGAAATAGAAAAGGCATTAAAGAATATAGATGCAAAACAAATAGAAGAAAATAAGATAGAAGATATATTAAAGTCAGCCCTAAAGGAGGTTTAGGCTATCAATAACGAACAAAGCGATGTAAGCCCAAAACACAGGAATGATGATGCCGACCTGGATAAAAGTTTGCGGCCAAAGCTAACTTCTGAGTTTATTGGGCAGAAAAAAATCATTGAAAACTTGCTGATCTTCATTAGTTCTGCAAAAAAAAGAAAGAGGCCTCTGGACCATGTGATCCTTTCCGGCCCTCCCGGACTTGGAAAGACATGCCTTGCCGAGATAATCGCCAATGAACTGGGGGTAAATTTTAGGGTGACCTCTGGGCCCGCAATTGAAAGGCCCGGGGACCTTGCTGCAATACTTACCAATCTTGAAAATTTTGATGTTCTGTTCATAGATGAAATACACAGGCTAAACAGGACCGTAGAAGAGATACTCTACCCCGCCATGGAGGATTACAAGCTGGATATAATAATCGGCAAAGGCCCTTCTGCAAGATCCATAAGAATAGATATCGCTCCTTTTACGATTATCGGAGCCACTACCAGGATAGGCCTGGTGGCTTCACCCTTAAGGGACCGCTTTGGCGTAAACCTCAGGCTTGACTATTATAACCAGGAAGGGCTGCTTAAGATAATAATAAGGTCCGCTGAGATCCTGGGGCTTAAGATAACAGAAAAAGGAGCAAAGGCTATAGCCGGCAGAAGCAGGGGGACCCCCCGGATAGCCAACAGGCTGCTTAGGAGAGTAAGGGATTATGCCCTGGTAGACGGACAGGAAGAAATAGATGAAGAAATCGCAAAAAAAGCACTTACAAAACTAGAAATAGATAGATTGGGCCTGGATTTTATAGATAAAAAGATATTGAACACTATAATCTTTAAATTCAGCGGGGGGCCGGTGGGGGTAGGCACCGTGGCTGCTTCCATAGGGGAAGAGGTGAACACCATCGAGGACGTTTATGAGCCGTATCTTTTGCAGCTCGGATTCATAAAAAGGACTGCCAAAGG
>PWSB01000137.1 GCA_003563375.1 Actinomycetota bacterium
CCTACTCTTTCTTCAGCCGGGAGAGCTCACTGGTGAACTGTTCTATACTTTCAAATTGTTTGTAGACAGAAGCGAACCTTATGTAGGCGACCTTATCCAGGGTTTTTAGCTGTTTTAGGGCGAGGTTGCCTATTTCCTTAGAGCTGATTTCATTGGATTCCATATTCCGTATCTCAAACTTTATATCCTCGACTATCTTTTCCAATGCAGCTAATGGTATATTCCTTTTGGTGCAGGCCCTTACCAGGCCGCTCAATATTTTATTTCGGTCAAAAGGCTGCCGGGTTCCATCCGATTTTATAACTGCTATGGGCTGGTCTTCGTATCTTTCATATGTATTGAACCTTTTTCCGCAGCTTTCGCACATCCTCCTTCTCCTTACACTGTCCAGGTCCTTGGTGACCCTTGAATCGATCACCCTGGTATCCTGGTTAGGACAGAACGGACATTTCACTTCCTGGATTCCTCCTTAAAAAAAGGTTTAAATATGTTTATCAAAACAGGGTGAAGCTCCCTTCTTTTTTCTGTAAAGTATGTCTTTATTAGAGCCCTGCTCTTGATACTATATACCAAAGTAATCAAAATGCCAAAAACCGCCAGCCAGTAATCGCCGTACCATGCCCAAAGGAAGCAAGAAAAAAAGAAAAGGGCTGCACCTTGTGCAAGATAGGTATCTTTGAGGAGTATAAGGGCTATGGGGACGATTATAAAATATAGAAAAATAAAAGAAAGGGGAGCCAGATATAGCAGGCCGCCAAGGAAAGCAGCAATACCTTTACCCCCTTTAAAACCTATACAGGGCATCCAGTTATGCCCGATAACAGCAAACAGTACAGCAAGCATGGGGATAAATTGATGAGCGGAGAACCGGTCGGCAATAAAAGCAGCTAATGCACCTTTGCCTATGTCAGCCAGGAAGACAACCATTCCTGCAAATTTGCCCACCTTGGAAAAAGTATTCATAGCCCCTATATTCTTGCTGCCTGTATAGCGAAGGTCCACACCTTTGCACCGGCCGGCTATAAAAGCTGTCGGAAAAGATCCTAGAAGATATGAAATGGCCATCAGAAGAAGGGCATTTAAATAAAAGTTTTGCAGAAGCATAGGCCTGCCTTTCAATGGTCCAGTAACTATTATACATTTTTTGCCTTTAAAATGTTAGACATAATCGGCCTGGATCATTCTTGCAGCTGATACTGGTACCTATATAGTTTGTAGTATATGCCTCTGGATGCCAACAGGCTGGAATGTGTTCCCTGCTCCAGGATCCGCCCATGGGAGAGCACCATTATGTTATCCACATTTTTTATGGTGGAGAGGCGGTGTGCGATTATTATGGTTGTCCTGGCGGACATCACTTTTTTTAAAGCATCCTGGATCAGGGCTTCTATTTCAGAATCTATGCTTGAGGTGGCTTCATCTAAGACCAGCAAAACCTCAGGATTAAATACAATGGCCCGCGCAAAAGCTATAAGCTGTTTCTGGCCGACTGAGAGTATTTTCCCCCTTTCTTTTATTTCCTGGTCATACTTTTGGGGAAGTTTTTCTATAAACTTATGGGCATTGACATATTTGGCAGCTTCTATGACCCTTTCCTTTGAGATGGAAGGGTCTCCCAGCCTTATATTGTCCAGTATGCTGCCTGAAAAAAGGAACACATCCTGCATGACGATTCCTATGTGTTTTCTAAGGTCCTTGAGGGCATAATCTTTTATATCCACTCCATCCAGGAGTATATTTCCCATCTGTATATCATAGAAGCGGTTGAGTATATTTATAATTGAGGTCTTACCCGATCCTGTTGCCCCGACAAAGGCTATGCTCTGGCCGCTTCCTAATTTGAAGTTGATGTCTTTTAGGACATAATCGTCCCCATTGTAGGAAAACCATACATTCTCAAACGAGATATCTCCTTTTATCTTATTTACCTTTACCGGGTTTTTCGGGGAGGTTATGGACGGCTTTGTCTCCAGAATATTGAATATCCTCTCAGAAGCGGCTATAGCTTCCTGCAATATTCCAAATTTCTCGCTTAAGTCACTAATGGGGTGGAAAAACCTTTCTATATACTGTATGAAGGCTACCAATATACCAAAGGTTAACACCCCCCTTATAACCTGCCCTCCCCCATACCATATTATCAAGGCTATGGCCATGGTGCTTATTAGGGTGACTATAGGATAGAAAACTGCATAATAGAAAACAGTTTTGAGGTAAGCACCCAGGTAATCCTGGTTAAGCTTTCTAAATTCCATAGTGCTTCTGGCTTCTCTTCCGAATATCTTTATGGTGTTCATGCCTGATATAGCTTCCTGAAGATAAGAATTAATAGCGGAGATCTTAGCCCTTATGATCTTAAAAGTGACCCTTACTTTGGAACGGAATATAAATGTGGCAATAGCCAGCAATATTAGCACCGAAAAGGTTATCAGTGACAGCCTGAGATTTATGCTCAGCATTATTATCATAATCCCCAGGATCATAAAAATATCCCCGAATAAAGTCACTATACCCGAGGAGAGCATCTCGTTGAGGGTCTGGACATCGGTGGTCACCCTGGTCATTATCCTTCCTACAGGATTTCTATCAAAGAAGGAAAGCGGCATCCTGTGTATATGGTCAAATATATCCATTCTCATATCATACATGATCTTCTGTCCAAGGATCTCAGTAAGATACTGCTGGAAATAACGTATTACAAATTCCAGCAGTATGACCAGGGCAAAAAGAAGCACAATGTTTAGAAAACCTTCCAGCTGGCCTGGAGTGATATACTGGTCGATAGCTATCATTATGATGAACGGACCGAGGATCTGCAGGCCTGCCGTTACCAGGAGCAAAAATACCGTAAATGCAAAAAGCATCTTATAAGGTTTTATGTAGGAGAGGAGTTTTTGGGCGGTCTTTCTGTCTATGCTCCTCTCGATTGCTTTTTCTTCATGCCTGTCTTCTATCAAAGCTCTTCCTCCAGCTCCTCTGAAAGTTTTTGCCTCTGGTGCAGTTTAAGATAGATACCGCATGTCTTGAGCAATTGCTCATGGGTGCCCATTTCTACGATCTCTCCACCGTCCATGACAAGTATAAGGTCAGAATCTTTTACAGTTGAGATCCTGTGGGATACCATTATGGTGGTTATATCCCTGGTCTCTTTCCTTAAATTGGAGACTATCCTCTCTTCGGTATGGGTATCTACATTTGAAAAGGAATCATCAAGTATGAGCACGGACGGCTGTTTGGCCAATGCCCTGGCAATAGCCAGCCTTTGTTTTTGGCCTCCGGAGAGGGTTATCCCTCTTTCTCCGATGACCGTGTCATAATCCTGGGGAAATTCTATTATCTCTTCATGAAGCTGAGATACCTTGGCAGCATGCTCTATCCTTTCTGTTATTTCATGTTTGCCCAAACGGTCTATATCCTTGCACCCAAAAAGTATGTTTTCTTTGATGGTCTTAGAAAAAAGGAAAGGTTCCTGGGTAACATATCCAACGCTTGCGCGCAAAATATCCAGATCCATGGTCCTCAGGTCAAAACCATCTAATAATATTTTTCCCCTTTGGGGGTCATAGAGCCTGACTGTCAGGTTTAAAAGGGAAGATTTGGCGCTGCCAGTAAAGCCTACTATGCCTGTCTGGGTACCTGCTTCTATATCAATGTTTATATCTTTTAGGATCCAGTTTCCATTTTTTGGGCTGGCTGCCAGAAGATTTCTGTCCATTATATTTTTTTGTACATAATCGTCATACAGCTCTTCATTTTCATATTTAAAATAAACATGCCTAAATTCTATGTCTCCCTTGACTTCTTTGGGCCTTATGGGATGTTTAGGGGTCCTAATCCTGGGCTTTATATCCAGTACCTTGTTTATCCTTTTCATGGATACAGACCCTCTTTGTACCAGGTTTATTACCCACCCAAGTGATATAAGGGGCCAGGTGATAGCACCGATATAAGCTGAAAACTGTACAAACTGTCCCAGGGTGAGGGTTTGGGCCACGACCTGGTTTCCGCCTATCCACAGCACCACCAGGATCCCTATGCCCCCTATAAAGACCATGGCCGGCCAGAAAGCAGCCCTTATCCTGGCCAAGGAAAGGTTCCTATTTATGTACTCCCTGTTCAATCCTTTAAATACCTCTTTTTCATGTTCTTCTCTTGTAAAGGATTTAATTACCTTTATGCCCGCTATGCTCTCCTGGGTCCTTGCTGAAAGAGAAGCATACTGTTCCTGGGAAGCCCTAAACCTTGTGTGGAGCATAGCGCTCAGCTTGCTTACCAGCACAGGGAGTATGGGTATTGCTATAAGGGAATAAAGGGAAAGCCTCACATTTATTAGGAACATAACCGTCAGGGTGGACACAAAGACAAATATGGTATTAAAAAGATTAAGTATCCCCGGACCTAAAAAATTCCTTACCGCTTCAAGGTCATTGGTCGCCAGGGCCATTATGCTTCCTGTCCTGGTATTGGTAAAAAAGGAGGAATGTATCCTCTGCAGGTGGGAAAAGAAATCTGTCCTTACCAGGTATTCTACCTTTCTTGAGATGCCTACCAAAAGCTTTCTCATGTAAAACCTAAAGATCCCCTGGACCCCGGCTACCCCCACCAGCAGGGCTGCATACATCAAGAGATTAGTCTCTTCGGGGGCCATCATTATTCCGTCTATGGCAAGCCTCATTATCCAAGGGATGATAAGAGCAAGAAGATCTGTAAATAATATAAAAAGTATACTGGCCCAAAATGGGCCCCGGTATCTTTTTAAATATTTTAACAGTGTTAAAAGGTTTTTAATATCCGGCTCCTGTCCAATTTTAAACGTAGATTATATAATTATATGGGTATCAGATAAAATGAAAAGGGAAGAAAATAGAAAAACAGTTAAACTGGGGAGTAAAAATAATTTTCACTTAAAGTGAAAAAAATGTTTTGCATTTATAAAAAAATTATTTATAATAATAGAAAAAGGTGAGCAAAACCTATTATAGGTTGGTGGGGGAAATTGTTTGACAAGAAAGATAAAAGCTATCCTATAGAGCTTGTTGCTGAATTTTTAGGGGTAAATAGCAGGACCCTGTATTATTACGAAAAGTTTACATTGGTATGTCCGCAGAGGAGGGGCAGAAAGAGATATTACTCCAAGGCTGATATAGAATGGCTGGAGTTTGTAAGAGAGATGATGTATGAACAGGGCATGAACCTGAGGTCCATTATTGTGCTGATAAGGAGGAGGGACCAGGTGATAATGAATAGGTGCCCTGAAGATGTCGTCAATTGTTTTAAAAACTATTTGGTAAAAAAGGTAAATAAAGATTTGCAAATTTCATTTGAAAAAAAGGAAGGTAGATAAATATGGCTAAAGCAGTAGGGATTGACTTAGGGACTACAAACTCATGTATTGCAGTGATGGAAGGCGGCAAGCCAACAGTGATCACTAACAGTGAAGGGGGCAGGACTACCCCTTCAGTGGTAGGAATCACCAAAAAAGGAGAGAGGCTGGTCGGGCAGCTGGCAAAAAGACAGGCAGCATTGAACCCGGAGAATACCATCTATTCAATAAAAAGGTTTATTGGCAGGAAATATAGCGAGGTGGAAAGCGAAAGGAAGATCGTATCCTATAATGTCCTTGAAGGGAGAAACCAGCTTGCAGAAGTCCAGATGGGGGATAAAAACCATACACCGGAAGAGATATCTGCGATGATTTTGCAGAAACTCAAAAGAGATGCAGAGAGTTATCTGGGACAGGAGGTAACCGATGCAGTGATTACCGTACCAGCTTATTTTAACGATTCACAAAGGCAGGCTACCAAGAATGCAGGTAAGGTTGCTGGCCTTAATGTACTAAGGATCATAAATGAGCCCACTGCAGCTTCATTGGCTTACGGGCTGGATAAAAAAAAGGAGGAAAATATCCTGGTATTTGACCTTGGCGGAGGTACCTTTGACGTATCGGTGCTCGAGGTCGGCGAAGGTGTATTCGAAGTCAGGGCCAGCCATGGGGACATGCATCTTGGCGGAGACGACTATGACGATAGGATCATGAATTATGTCGCTGATGAGTTTAAAAAGGAGCAGGGAATAGATCTAAGGAAAGACAGGCAGGCCCTGCAGAGGCTCATAGAGGCCTCAGAAAAGGCCAAGGTAGAGCTTTCAAGTGTCACCGAGACCACTATCAGCCTGCCGTTTATAACTGCTGATGCTCAAGGCCCAAAGCATTTGGACACCAAGATAACCAGGTCTAAATTCGAACAGCTCACAGCTGACCTTACCGAAAGATGCAAAAAACCTCTTGAGAAGGCATTAAAGGATTCAGGCCTAAAACCTGAACAGATCGATGAAGTCATACTGGTCGGTGGAGCTACCAGGATGCCTGTAATCACCCAAGTTGTAAAAGAATATACGGGAAAAGACCCCCACAAGGGTGTGAACCCTGACGAGGTGGTAGCGGTAGGTGCTGCAATACAGGCAGGGGTCCTAAAAGGGGATGTAAAGGATGTGGTACTCCTGGACGTAACCCCTCTTTCATTGGGTATTGAGACCCTGGGAGGTGTATTTACCAAACTTATCGAAAGGAATACAACAATACCTACCAAAAAGAGCGAAATATTTACAACTGCAGCGGA
Organism: Actinomycetota bacterium; assembly: GCA_003563375.1. Taxonomy (GTDB): domain Bacteria; phylum Actinomycetota; class Humimicrobiia; order Humimicrobiales; family Humimicrobiaceae; genus Halolacustris; species Halolacustris secundus. Next base: position 6,618 of record PWSB01000137.1, read on the forward strand.
TAATCAGACAAGTGTTGACATCCATGTGCTCCAGGGCGAAAGGGAGATGGCCAGGGATAATAAGACTATCGGCAGGTTTAGGCTGGACGGCATACCGCCGGCTCCCAGGGGTGTGCCCCAGATAGAGGTTACCTTCGACATAGATGCCAATGGTATTGTCAATGTTTCTGCAAAAGACACGGCTACAGGCAAAGAACAGAAAATAACTATAACGGCTACGTCTCATCTGTCAGAAGATGAAATAGATAATATGGTAAAAGAAGCCAAGGAGCATGCAGACGAGGATAAAAAGAAAAGGGAGCTAATAGATGCAAAGAACAATGCGGACAATATTTCCTATTCCTCTGAGAAACTTTTAAAGGATCTTGGGGATAAGGTCCCTTCGGATATGAAGTC
>PWSB01000173.1 GCA_003563375.1 Actinomycetota bacterium
TCACTTCTTCTTTGCTGCGGTAGACCTGGGCATCACTCTTGGAATGTCCTTTCCACCTGTAGGTCCGGGCTTCGATCAGCACAGGACCTTTTCCTTTTCTGCATTCAGATGCAAAATGGGACACCGTGTTATATACCTGTGCCACATCATTTCCATCTATGGTAAGGCCTTCGATATCATAGGCAAGCTTTCTATCAGAGATTGTGTCTATATTAAAAGCATCGTCTGTTGGTGTGGACATACCATATATATTATTTTCACAAAGATAGATTATGGGTAGATCCCAGATAGAAGCCATATTAACCGATTCATGAAATATCCCCTGGTTAGCAGCGCCGTCTCCAAAAAAACAGACTGTAATCTTCTGGTTTTTGTATTTCATCTTGCAGGTCAATGCCGCTCCGGTTGCAATCCCCAGTCCGCCTCCGACTATACCATTGGCACCTAGGTTTCCGCTTTCAATATCAGCTATATGCATGGAACCGCCCTTTCCCTTGCAATATCCTGTTTTTTTGCCCAGCAGCTCAGCCATCATAAGCTTAAGGTCAGCACCTTTGGATATGCAGTGCCCATGGCCCCTGTGTGTTGAAGTAATATAATCGTCCTCTCCAATAGCATATATGGCTCCTACAGCGTTTGCTTCTTGCCCGGTATAAAGATGGCAAGTACCATGGATCATCCCCCGGATTATGAATTGCTCTGTCTGCTCTTCGAAATACCTTATCTGGTACATCTTTTTCAGCATGGCGATTTTTCTCTCTTTATCCAGCCTACTGAAAACGTCCTTTATTTTGTATTTGTTTATGCTTTTAGTCATATCAACTCCCCAATATGTTTTTTGCTGTTTCTTCATCGGTTATCAATGTATTTATAGCCTGTCCCATAAGGGCTCCCCTGATCACCGGCACTTTTCTTTTTTCAAAACCTATCACGATGACATTCTTGATTTTTTTTATCCTGTCAAGGGGGACCCTTATAAGCCTCCCATCAAGCCTGTTCTTAACATGCCTGCCATGCCTATCAATAAAATTAAGGTTTATATCCCCTACAATACCAAGGCCTTTTAGGTATTCAAACTCCTCCTCCTTGAAATTCCCGCTTTTTAAAAGAGTGGATTGAGGCCCAATATCACTTACCCCCAGTATGGCGGTTTCAACCCTCTCTGAAAGCTCTATTGTCTCTCTGGTATTGCTGTCATTTTCAATTATCTCCCTGGCTTCTCTGCTGTCCAAAACCCCCGGTGAATGTATCATGTAGCTTATCCCCCCGAGCTTATTGGCCAGGGTGCTGGCGATCTGATTAGTATGTACGCCTGTCCCGATCTTTCCCAGGCCTCCGATAATAGGGACCACCTTTTGCCCGTAGTCCTTTCCGACTTGGATACGGTCGGCTACATTTTTTAGGGTAGTCCCCCATCCTATTCCGATATAGCTGCCCCTCTCCAGTATCCTTTCAAGTTTTGATCCAAGCCTTGCGGCAGCTGCTTTAAAGGTCTCATTTTTGTCTTCATAGGAAGCCACTACGAGGCATTCGCCCAGTCCGAACCTCTTCTCTATTCCAAACTCAAGCTCGCTGAACTGTCCTTCCGGAAGATTCAGGTGGATCTCAACTATTTTTTCTCTTCTGGCAAGATCTAAATATCTGGACACCTTGGTTCTGGAGATGCCAAGCTTGGTTCCTATCTCCTGCTGATTAAAGCTCCCCAAATAATAGAGCCTGGAGATCTTAGAGATCAATTTTAATTTTTCACTGTCCATAAATTGCACATCCGTGCATCAGTAGCACATATTCACAATATAGCATATTTTCAATAAATTTAAAACTTTTATAGAAACCAGGATCCTAGATTCTAGTATATGCCAATCAAAAAAATATATTTCTGGGATGTAATAGGTTTTGCCATGGATACCACCATTCTTGAAATGATAGACCTGATGCCTCGCTCACAAACAAAAGGGATCTGACGATGGTAATAAGGTCACTGGATATGTTTTCAAAGGTAAGCACAGGGGGTTTGCAGGCATACGAAGAATTATTCCCAGCCTTCCTCAAGGTTATAAAAGGAAGAGGATATAAGGGGAAAGTTTAGCGGCTTAAATCATTAAATTGTTGTTTTCCATTATCGGCCTTTTAAAAATTCCATGACTTTTTTTCTACTGGGAAGGGCTCCTATTACCCCTTTTTCGGTAGAAGTGATCGCTGCAGCAGCACTTGCGAACCTTAACACAGACCTAATCAAGTCCTTGTCTTTTGTCAGTCTTTTGATACCATAATCTATTACTCCGCAAAGAAGCCCGGATACAAAACTATCCCCACAGCCTGTAGCATCCACGGTATCTACATCAAATGCACCTATATTCTCACATAAACCCTCGGCCAAGACATAAGACCCTTTTTGGCCCAAAGTAAGTATGACCAGTTTAGGGCCGTGGCTTAAAAGTTTGGCCATGCCTTTCCGGTAGTCGCTTTCACTGGTCAGAAATTCAAGCTCCTCATCATTTACCTTGACAATATCGACCATTCCCAATGGTTTTTTAATTTCATGCAAAGCGGAGCCTTCGTCCGGCCAAAGGCTCATCCTCAGGTTTGGGTCATAGGATATTACTGCTCCTCCTTTTTTAGCTATCCTTGCTGCCTTCATGGTAGAACTGCGGCTGGGTTCGTTTATAAGGGTGATGGAGCCGAAATGGAACACCTCTGATTCCATCAAATAATCCTTATCAAGCTTGGAAGCATCCAGCATCATGTCAGCACTGGGATTTCGGTAGAATAAAAAATCCCTGGTATTTGGGGTGGGAAGGGAAAAAAAGGCTAATCCTGTCCTTGCCTTCCTGTCAAACTGAAGCTGGCTTACATCTACACCGTTTTGTTCAATAGTTTCTTTCAAATAATGCCCAAACTGGTCATCCCCCACCCTTCCAATGAAGGCAGCTGACCTTTCAAGCTTAGCAGCCCCCACAGAGACATTGGCCGGAGCCCCTCCGGCGACCTTCCTAAACTCATTCACATCTATTAAGCTCTTTCCGGATTCAACCGCTGGAAAATCTATTAAGGCTTCGCCAAGACAAATTAGATCAGGCAATTAAAACTCCTTTTTACATTTGTTAGAAAAAAGCAAGGTTATCTTGTAAAAAGCTTCACAGTATAAAGGATCACCAATTTCACTATATCGGTTTTAAGATAACCTGGTATGCTGCTATCAAAAAGAATCTTGGCTTCAGACCCAAATTCGGCATCCTCAGGATATATGATAACCAGCAAAGGGACCTTTTTAAAACAGTCCATAATAACGCCGTTCTCAAATTCCTCGCTCCTTTTGGCCCCAAGCCTTTTAGCTTTTTCAAAAAATGATCCCGGGTCTTTGCCGAAAATATCAGCCAGCGGCTTAAGCTCAGCATCGATAGTCCTGGCGTAAAACAAGCCTCCAGGAAGCTGGCGGTATGCGATCCAGTTTCCCGATAATGCTGCTCCTGAAGCATTGAGCAAGTAGTGCAGGATAATAGAGGAAGTATAAGGATCAGTGATTTTCTGGTCTTTCTTTTTTTTGATTATCTTTTCCTCTATATCTACTAAATATTCATCATTGAAAAAAGAAACTTCAATAATGCCATTATTTAGCCTTGACCCGGAGTGCAGGCAGACCTGCTCCATATCTTTGTCAGCCAACTGGCAGAAATAATCATCATAGACCTTGAGCAGGACTTCCTGGCTGTTTTTTAATTTTTTATCCATTTGCATAAATATTGATAATATTGAATTCCTATTATAAAGGTTTTTTCAAAATATTTTAATTCTGTCTTGGATCCTCGCTTTTTGGGTCTATAAGCTTTTTTATACCTTCAGGCTCCGCATATCCCCTTTTTATAGGATCAAAGACTATATCGTCTTTGAAACAGTAATATAACCTGTTCCAGTTTAGGATGGCCTGCTTATAAAAGGCAGAATAATCCTTAAAAGATTTATTTTTTTTATAATATTTGAGCCCCAAAACCAAAGCTACAGGTCCAAATATAAAAAAAAGGGGGATCCCTATAATTGAAACCAGAAATGAAATCGCAATAACCGAATATATTATAAAGCTTGTCTGTGACGGGGCCTCTGGTGGTGGCGGAGGAGACAATCTATTGCTAAGCTCTTTGGAGCTAAACGGGATAAGGCCTTCCTCCTGGTCAGGAGATACACCTGAAAAATATACAGCTGATACTTTGAAGATATCATCGGGATGCTTATTTTTTGGACAATAAATATCTTTATCTATAATTTTTAGATTATCATTTTCAGTTTTATTTCCCTGTTCTTTGGAGTCCATCATATGTGTTAGAAACTTATTTATTTAATAAAGCATACTATAAACCATGAAATTGTAAAATATGAACAATTATTTTGCATATGAAACCATTTTTTCAAAATATAGTGTGCCCCGATGCCCCAAAACAGCCTTTTTGAACCCGGCTAATTTATACCATCTATTAAATAATAAGGAGAATTCTGATATATTATATTTTGTTTACAATCAGCAATAAAGTAGAGACATGCAAACTGCCCAAAGAGTGTTTGAATCTATAATAAGTATAGGACCAGTTATAATCATTCCTTTCCTGTTACTTATACTAGGCCTTATTGCAGGTAAAAGACCACTAAGGACCCTGCTGCACAGTATCTTTGTTTTACTAGGTCTGATATTGATCTCACTGGTATTTACCATCTTTATCAACTTTTTCGAACCCCTTATAAATACAATAGTCATGCAATCAGGAAGAAATTTCCAGGTCATAGATATGGGGATGGCCCTTTCCGAAAATATAGCCTTTGACGCGCCTATGATTATAGAAACTATCTTAGCTATTATCGGCCTTAATGTTTTTATGCTCCTGTTAAGGCTTACCAGGACCATAAACATTGACATTTGGAATTTTTGGATCTTTTTACTTATAGGCTCGGTTATATATGCCCTCACTAATATCAGATGGATGGGAATCCTTATTTCTTTGATAATTGCAGCAATAACATTGATCTTTTCAGATATTTACGCACCCCATATAAGTCATTATTACGGCATAAAAGGCATATCTATTACGCAGTCACAGACCATCTCTCTGGCTCCCATACCCCATATTATAAACATCGTCCTTAATAAAATACCTAAGATAAAGAAGATACATGTGTTTTACGAGGAGATTCTATATAAGCTTGGCTTTTTTGCAGAACCTATGGCCATGGGATTTATACTCGGGTTTCTCATGGGAATATTTACCAGGTACAGGACTATAATATCCAACCCAGGCAGTGGACTGCTTTATTCAATCACTACAGGTTTAAGACTAGCTGTGATAATGATAGTAATGCCAAGAGCCTTTAACCTTCTCATGAAGGGCTTGGTCCCTATTTTGGATGATATAGGAAGCTTTATACAAAGAAGGATAACCAAAAAACAATTATACATCGGCCTTGACCCTATCATGCTTGCAGGGCATCCTGCAGTGATCGGCCTTTCGGTTTTAATGGTTCCCCTTACCGTTTATATTGCCACTATCCTCCCCGGGGACACCATACTTCCAAGTTCAGACCTTATCTTTATACCTTTCTTTATAATCTGGGCGGTAGCTGTCTCAAAGGGAGATATTATAAGGAGCATAATATCAGCGGTCATACTTATACCTATAATTTTATGGGTAGCTACAGATATGGCCGATATTTATACCACCATAATTTTAAACAATAATTTTGAGATAACAGAGACTTTCAGCAAGGCTTCAAGCCTGGGCGGCTCCAATGTTCTTTTATGGATACTGCTTCAGATACTTAGGCCTATTCTGAATTTATTTGCCTAATCCTTAATCCCTTCTATCGGTAAGCCTTTGTACATAATCGAGATATATATTTTCCCTTGCCTCATCTTCTTTCTCATCAAAAAGAATCCCGTTTTTGGCAAGTATGGATTTGATCTTATTATTATTTACAATTATCATCTTTCTAATAGTGCTGGCAACGGTTCGTTTTACCCAAAGATCTGCATCCTGGGACACATAAGGGAAAAAAGATCTCTGATAAACCAGTTTTATCCAGGGGATATCTATTTCTTCAACCAGGGATACATAGCTTATGCCTGGTTTTCTGGCAAAGACCTTTTTAGCCTGGTTGACTATTTCAATATTTATCCTTCTTTCTATCCTTTTAAAATTATAGGTGGATAAAGCCAAGAAAATGCCGTACAGGATAAGGATCCCTACTATATAAAAATAAAAGCTCTGAAGAAAATATAAGACGTAATCGCCGATTTCTCCCAAAAACATATCAAGCCAAAACCTGGACATATATGCTCTCTTTCGCTATTTTTGAATCATCCTACCACCAAAACCATGTTTAGTGAAGTTTAATCAGATTTTAGCATTCTTGCTATAATTCTTATTTAGCTTAAAATTTACAAAAAAACTAATATGATATTATGATCTACACCGTTACCTTAAATACAACCCTGGATCTGGTATATGAGACAGCCCAGATCTCTAAAAATGAAATAAACAAAACCGAGCTAAAAGTTTTGTCTGTCGGCGGTAAAGGTATCAATATATCCAGAGCCCTTAGAAGTCTCGAAGTAGAGAGCCAAGCATTTGGGTTCTATGGAGGCCAGATGAAAGAACTGTTACTCACAAAACTGGCCACCGAAGGAATACTTAATCATTTGATACAGATTAAAGGAAATACCAGGACCAACCTAAAGATAATAGAAAATAACTTGAAAAATGTAGTCGAGTTCAATGAAATAGGCCCAAAAATCCTGCAGGAGGAATTAGAGGCCATTTTAAAGCTTATCAAGAACAAATGCACAAAAGGGGACTTTCTTGTACTGGCAGGAAGCCTTCCCCAGGATGTACCTGCAGATTTTTATAAGGATATAA
>PWSB01000085.1 GCA_003563375.1 Actinomycetota bacterium
CATAGGTAAAACCTGCAAAAAACATTCAAATTATTTCTGCGCACTTTCCCTTGCCAGCAGTCTCAGATAAAGGGGTATCATCAGATTCATTACACCCCTTAGGAACAATTCCATGAAGGGCTTGGGTATAAGCTCTATGGTCCATACCACTTTGGTAGAATCAGAGCCCAGGGAAATGAAATCAATCCATCCAATATGAAAAATTACCGGGAATGTCATCCATGAAGGGTTTTCCACCCTATAATATAAGCGACAGGGATAATCCGCTGTTATTATCTTTTCTCTGATAACTGTGTTTTTAAACAGAGGGATACACCTGGTACAACCCACCCCGTTGGTTTGCCCATTCTTTTCCAATTTTATCGAAGGTTTAAGCCCTGCCCCTCTCTTCCAGACAAAATCAATAAATCTAGACCAGACTTCCTGAGGGGACCCATTCACCGTTTGAGAGTACACTATTTTTCTGGTAGCCTTAAAAAGGTTCAATACTTACTCCTACTGTTTATAAGAATTTTTTCTAGCTGGGGCTTAATTGACATAGTATATCAAAGTTACTATGATTGAAATATTTATTTTGTAAAGAAAGCTATGCAGATAGGTATTATAGGATTGCCAAATGTAGGCAAGTCTACCATTTTTAATATATTGGCAAAGGCAAATGCAGAGGTAGCAGATTATCCTTTCTGCACTATTGAGCCCAATACAGGTATTTTGATAGTTCCAGACCCTTATCTCCAAAGACTGGCAAAGATACATGATTCTGCTAAAACTACCCCCCCGGGGGTAAAGATCATGGATGTTGCAGGGCTGGTCAAAGGAGCCAGTAGGGGGGAAGGTCTGGGGAATCAGTTTCTTTCACATATAAGGGCTGCTGATATGCTGGCTCATATTATAAAATGTTTTAAAAGTAGTGATGGTGAAAGCGCTGATCCAAGCGGTGATGTAGACACAATAAACACAGAATTACTGCTTTCGGATATAGAAATACTTGGAAGAAGAGCTGAAAAGCTAAGCACCTTGGCAAGGACAGGAGACAGGGAGGCCTCCGAACAGCTGGATCTTGTAAGCTTCCTTATAAAGGAGTTAAACCAGGGAAGAATCCCCGGTCCAGAGGAGCTTTCAGCTAACATGGCAAAATACATAAGGGAGCTTGACCTGCTGAGCTTTAAACCTGTCCTTTATGTTGCCAATATGGATGATACCGGGCTCAGCCGCATATTGCATAAAAAGCTTGCCAGTAAAGTAGGCGTTAATAGGACTGTAAAGGTTTATGCTGGGCTGGAAGCTGAATTGATGGAGCTGGAGCCTGAGGAAAGGGCCCAATATGCAAAAGAGCTGGGCATAGAAGGCGGCATTGATTCTTTTGTCAAATCCTGTTACAGTCTGCTGGACCTGATAACTTTCTATACCCTCAATAAAAATGAAGCCAGAGCCTGGCCGCTTCAAAGGGGTAAAAAAGCCATCGACGCTGCTGAAAAGATCCATAGTGATATGGCAAAAGGCTTCATTAAGGCGGAAGTCATCGGTGCCGAAGAGCTTTTGGAGTGCGGGTCTTTTGCCAAGGCCAGGCAAACGGGAAGGCTTAGGCTGGAAGGCAGGGATTATGTGGTAGCTGACCGGGATGTTATACAGGTCAGGTTTGCAATTTAGGGAAAAGGAGGGATGGGCATTGGGCCTGAGGAGATCAGATTATGAAAATTATGATTATCAAGACTTCTGGAAGGATGAAAAAAGACTCTATGAAGACATGTCCGAAAGGATAGCTTTGCGCAAAATGCTTGCTCCCCTACAGGACAGGTCCGGTGTATTTGCAGATATAGGTTGCGGGTATGGCAGGCTTTTTACTGAATACAGGGATTTTAAGACCATTCTCCTTGTTGATTATTCGATGAAAAATCTTAGAACTGCTAAAAAAAATATCAAAAAATATCTGGGGGCCGGCCAGATGCAAGGCTCTTCAATCCATTTTATTGCAGCTGACGCATCAAGGCTGCCGTTCAGGTCAGATATTATTGATGTGCTGTTAACTGTAAGGATGGTCCACCATCTTTCAGATCCCCGGTTTTATTTTGATCAGGTGCAAAGGGTCCTAAAAGACGGCGGGACCTATATCCTGGAGTTTGCAAACAAGAGAAACACAAAGAATATATTAAGGAGCATGGTGGGTAGAATGGATACCTCTCCTTTCAACCTGACCCCTTCCAGAATAGGAGATACCATCCAGAATTATCATCCATCCTATATACTGGGGATGCTAACAGAGAGGAATTTTAATCTGAAGTGGATATTAAGCGTTTCCAATTTCAGGCTGCCGCTCTTAAAAAAAATATTACCTTTAAAAACTATCCTGGTTTTAGAGGATATATATCAGAGATTTTTGTCTTCACTGAGCCTGGGGCCAAGCCTATTTCTAAAAACAAACTTGGAAAAGAAATCCAGTGTTCAGGAGCAAGGCGACGAGATAGGAAATATCCTCGCCTGCCCCAAATGTTGTAAGTCCTGCCTTATAATACATGATGATAGAGTCACTTGCAGGACCTGTAAAGTAGATTACAGCATAGATGAAGGTATATTTGACTTCAAACAATAATGTTGATATACATGTGACACTTTGTTACAATTATGCAACAAAGTAGGTGAATGATTAAGGGATGAATAATTTAAATAAAGAAAAACAAAAAATCTATTCTGAGGGATTGATATCAAGGCTGTCCCAGTATTTAAAATATATTGTTCAGCTAAAAGAACTTGGAAAAAGGACCGTAACCTCTCAGGAAATAAGTAATAATACTGATATAAACAGCGCTGAAGTAAGAAGGGACCTTATCTATTTTGGCATAACCGGCAAAAGAGGTGTGGGTTATGATGTGGAGCAGCTTTCAAAAGAGTTCAACCGTATTTTGGGCTATGGCCAGGAAGTAAAGCTTGCACTCATAGGGGCAGGTAATCTGGGGAAAGCTATTTTAAATTATAAAAGCTTGGGCCAGTTCGGTTTTAAGGTAGAGAATGTCTTTGACAATGATACAAGGGTAATAGATAAGAAGATTTCAGGGCATAAGGTACTTAATATAAATCAATTAAAGGATATTGCAGCAGAAAAGAATATTGAAATAGCCATACTTGCGGTAACCCCCCATTCGGCCCAGAGGGTTACAGATATACTGGTTAATAATGGCTTTAAGGTCATCATCAACTACACATCGGTTCCTGTTAAGGCGCCTTCCCATGTAAATGTACAGACTACAGATCCTATTGAAAAATTGCTGCACACTCTGTATTATTTATCTAATACCGGATATAAAGAATAATCTTTGGTCTCTTATGAACAGAATAAGAAGCTGCTTCATAACAATAGTCATAATTATTTTCCTAAGCAGTTTGGTTTTTCTTTGTGTTGCCCTTCCCGGCAACCAAAACGGATCTGCCTTAGGTATTTTTTCACCTGCAAGAAATTATCTGTTTCTAGGTGTAGATGACAGGGATGGGGCAGAGTTTAAGGGACGGACGGACACAATGCTTGTGCTCCATGTTGCCGGGTTTGGAAGAAAAGACAGCTTGATATCCATACCAAGGGACATCAGGGTGCACCTTGAAGGCCAGGGGTACCAAAAGATAAACGCCGCTTATGTATTTGGTGGCAAAGAAATGGCCGAGAACGAGGTATATGACCTTACCGGTATCAGGGTACACAGGACAATGGTCATAAATTTTGAAGGGTTTAAAAGAATAATAGATATTCTTGGGGGAGTGACCATTGAGGTTACCGAGCCTATGCACGACCCGCTTTCAGGGGCAAATTTTGATCCAGGCGTATACCATATGGACGGGGAGCAGGCCCTGGCATTTTCAAGGTCCAGGGCAACCGCAAGGGCGGACCTGGACAGGGTGGAAAGGCAGCAGGAACTTTTAACAGAGCTTATCCGGCAAAAAGTGGGCTTATCCGCCATAACCAGGCTTCCACGGGTTTTGGCCGTATTAGAGGAAGAGACCTTATCAAACCTTACCATGCTTGACTATGCTTCTCTTGGGTTTTTTATGCTGTTTTCCTTTAGGGGTATGAACAGACTCACCATACCCACAGAAGGAGCTAACATAGATGGTATAAGCTATCTAATCGCAGACCCAGACCAAACAAGGGAATACCTTTCTATGTATATGGAAATAGATTGAGTAAAATTTTATCTTTCTTTATAATAATACTATTGAAATAATAATCCTTATGCGGAGGTGGTATGAGTGGCGGGAAATCCTCCATTAAGCATTGCAAACTTGTCTTTGCTGAATGGAAATAACAAATTTTTGATTCAGGTCTCCAAAGAATCCAAAAAACTTGAAGATTTTTTAAAAAAAGAAATACCAAGCAAGGATAAAGCCTGGATGCCGGATCTTAAAAGCTGGGAGATCAATAAAAAATGGCTGTTGAAGGTAAGTGATATATGCAGGGAAGAATATGATCAGGTCTTTTTTGATTTTAATGAAGAGCTGTATGATCTAAATGATACCAAGAATTATCAGCAGTTCAGGGAAAAAATAATCGAAGATTTGCTTTAGCGCTCTCTGGTTCTAATTCTTTATACACTTAATATAAGGGGGGTAAATGATTCCAAGATATAGTTTAAAAGAAATGAGTGCTGTCTGGGAAGATAAAAACAAATTTTCTAAATGGCTGGATGTAGAAAAAGCTGTAGCTAAGGTCCAGGCACAATCAGGTATAATACCCCGCGAAGCTGCAGAAGATATTGAAAAAAAGGGCCAGTTCAACCTTGAACAAATAGAGGAGATAGAGGCCAGGACCCATCATGATGTAATAGCATTTCTAACCAGTGTCTCCTCCCATATAGGGGAGTGGTCCAAGTATCTTCATTATGGCCTGACTTCCTCCGATGTAGGAGATACAGCACTTTGCCTCCAGATAATAGATGCAATTGACCTTATAGAGAAAAAGATGATAAGGCTCACCCGCCTCCTTATAGAAAAAGCCCATCTTTATGCCCATACCGTGATGGTGGGCAGGACCCATGGCATCCATGCGGAACCGGTGACCCTGGGGCTAAAATTCTGCCTGTACAGCTTTGAGATGGACAGGAATTTAAAAAGGCTTTCCCAGGCAAGGCAGGAGATAAGCTATGGTAAGATATCCGGGGCTGTAGGTACATATGCCAATACTCCGCCTGAAGTAGAAGAAAAGGTCTGCAGCTTGCTGGGCCTAAAACCTGCTGCAGTATCTACGCAGGTACTCCAACGGGACAGGCATGCCCAGCTGATCTCAGCGCTGGCTATAGCCGCAGCTTCACTGGAAAAGATAGCTTTAGAGATAAGGAACCTCCAGAGGACAGATGTAAGGGAATTGGAGGAGCCATTTGCCAAAGGCCAGAAGGGGTCATCGGCTATGCCTCACAAGAAAAATCCTATAATTTGTGAAAGGATATGCGGGCTGGCAAGGATACTGAGATCTCATCTGGTTACCGCAGTAGAAAACATAGCGCTGTGGCATGAGAGGGATATATCCCATTCATCTGCAGAGAGGATAATCATCCCTGATAGTTTCCTTTTGCTTGATTACCTGCTGGAGAAGACGATATTTGTAGTAGGGGGCCTTACCATATACAGGTCCAACATGCAGAAAAACCTTATGAAATACGGGGGGATAATATTTTCCCAAAGGGTGCTTCTTTCACTCATCGAAAAAGGAATGGCCAGAGATGACGCCTACAAATTAGTCCAGGAGGCAGCACTTGATGCCTGGCAGAATGGTAAAAGCTTCAAAGAAAATATACTGGACAGCAAAGACATCAGCGGATTTATGGATAAACAAGGAATAGAAAAATTATTTGATGTAAATTACCATCTGCGTTATATTGATAAGGTTTTAAAAAGGCTGGATAATATAAAGGTATAAGCCTTGGGTTCCATCCTTTTTTGATTGAATCATAAAATTTTAAATATTTAACAAATATCCGGCAATGCAGTATCATATGGGCTGGTTAGAAATTAGTGGGAGACCTTGGAGCCTTTATATATGGCTTGTGATGGTATGCATGAAAATAAATTAATAGAAAAATGTGGAGTGTTCGCAATTTACGCTCCCGGCAGAAGAGTCGCTGAGATCATCTTCTACGGACTTCAGGCCCTGCAGCACAGGGGGCAGGAAAGTGCAGGCATTGCTGTATCAGATAGGGAAAATATCCTTGTATTCAAAGATCTTGGCCTGGTCTCCCAGGTCTTTAACGAGAAAAACCTGGCTCCTCTTCAGGGATACCTGGGCATAGGCCACACCCGGTATTCCACCAAGGGCCAGAATATATGGAAAAATTCCCAGCCTCTATACAGGATGTTTAAAAATGAAAGTTTTGCCATAGCCCATAATGGGAATTTGATAAATTCTGACCAGCTGAGGGAAGAGCTATTGGAAAGCGGCTCGATTTTTGAGACAAGTTCGGACACGGAAGTCATCGCCTCCCTTATCGAGCATTCAAAAAAGGATCATTTCGAAGATGCCGTAAAAGAAGCTATGGAGAAAATAAGGGGGTCCTATTCACTGGTGGTACTTACCAAAGACAGGATAATGGCGCTGAGGGATCCTCATGGATTCAGGCCTCTGGCACTGGGAAGCCTTGATGGCAACTATGTTATTTCTTCTGAGAGCTGCGCTCTGGATATGATAGATGCGGATTTTTTAAGGGAGATAGACCCTGGAGAGTTTGCAGTAATAGACAACAATGGCTTACGCTCCCAGATGCTCCTTCCTGTAGATAGAAAATCTTTATGTGCTTTTGAGATGATATATTTTGCCAGGCCTGACAGTTATATAAACAAAAAGAACATGTTTGAGGTCAGGCACAGGATGGGCCAGGAGCTTGC
>PWSB01000047.1 GCA_003563375.1 Actinomycetota bacterium
GGTGTCCAAGCTTTAATATTTTACCGTTTTTACAACAAACTTTTTAGGATAAGGCTTGCTCTAATAGCAGAGATTTGCTGCCGTATAAATTATTTTTTTTCCGGTGCTGAAATAGATCCAGCAGCCAATATAGGCCCAGGGTGCAGGATCTGGCATCCCTCAGGAGTGGTTATAGGCAGGGGGGTCAATATAGGGCAGAATGTAAGTATTTTTTCAAATGTGGTTCTTGGCGGAATAGGACATTCTATTTTTAAACACGGACAAAAAGGATATCCCAAAATCGGTGACAATGTGATACTTTATACCAATGTTACAGTGCTTGGTCCGGTTACCATAGGTGACAACACAGCTATAGGTGCACATTCATTGGTGCTAGATTCCATACCTGCTAACAGTCTTGCAGTAGGGAACCCGGCTAAAGTAAAAAAGACTATGTAATTTATTTAAAAGATTTCAAAGTTAACATAATATATATTATCGGAAGTTAATTTTTTAAAAAAAGGAATATAGACAATGGTAATCATTTATTTATAATGGGTAAAGTAAAACCAATTATCTTCATGGTAAGACCTATGGATTATAAATGGCCAGAAAAATTGAAGGAGTTTAAGTGAAAATAATATTAATCTTTTTGATAACCTTGTCTCTCTTATTTCTAACCTCTTGCATTGCTGACCCTGCGGCTCCTGAAACCATGGAGATCTTCAACCGTTGGGAGGTTACTTCAGGAACGTTTCAAATGATAGGCGGTATTATCATTATCGTTGTAAGTGCCATTATGTTTGGGCTAACCAAATGGTGGGATGGCAAAAAAGGAAAAGAAAAGGGCAAAAAAAGGATTAAATAAAAGCAATATACCATAAAACGTTGATTTTGCTGTATTAATTGCGGCCCGTGCTTCCGAAGCCACCAATTCCTCTGCTTGTAAGGTCCAGTTCTTCAACTTCTTGTATTTCGACCTCTTCTATTCTCTGTATTACCATCTGGCATATCTTATCACCTTTTTTTATCTCAAAACTATTATCCCTATCCAGGTTTATAAGTATTGCGCATACCTCCCCACGGTATCCTGAATCTATAAGGCCAGGACTGTTTATTAGCCCAATGCCTCTTTTTATTGCCAAGCCTGACTTTGGCTGAATAAAACCTGCATATCCATCAGGTATTGCTACCTTTATTCCCGTTGGGACCAACATCCTCTGCAAAGGTTCCAATGTGCAGTCAATTCTGCTGCAAAGGTCAATTCCTGCATCACCCCGATGGGCATATCTGGGCATTTTTAGGCTTTTATCAAGCAGCTTAATCCTTAATTTGATCATATCTTATCCAACTTCTTATATTCCTCTTTTAATGACTCGTAAAGGGATTTATAGATTTCATAGATGTTGTTGTATTTTTCAACATTATCAGGTAATGGTATATTTTCACTCAACTCTTTTATAGTGCTGTTGCATGCTTCTTCTACATCCTCGAACATTCCTGCACCTACCGCTGCAATAAGTGCAGCCCCGTAGGCTGGTCCTTCTTCAATATTTAAAGTCACGATCTTTACGTTCAATATATCAGCTAATATCTGACGCCAGATCTTGCTCTTGGCACCCCCTCCGAACATCACTACTTTGTCAGGCTTTATATTTTGTTGTTCTATTATATCCAGACAATCTTTCTGGCTAAAAGATACCCCCTCCATTATAGCCCTCACAAAATGATCCTGTCTGTGCCTGTAAGATATTCCAAAAAATACTCCCCTGGAAAAAGGATCCCCGTGAGGAGTCCTTTCACCTGAGAGATACGGCAAAAATATTAAGGACTCAGAACCAGGGTCTATTCCTTCTGCCTGTTTGTTCAGGATTTCATAACCATGCTTGTCAGGATATTTCTTTTCTAATTCCTGGTTTGGCCCAAAACCTTCATAATACCATTTTAGAGAACCGGCAGCTGAAAGGGTCACTCCCGTAAAATGCCATTTTCCTGGCAGAGCATGACAGAAGGAGTGTACCCTTCCTTCAGGATCATATGTAGGCTTATCGCTTGTAGCGAAGACTACCCCGCTGGTTCCAATAGAATCCGAAACCAGGCCCTCCCTTATAATACCTGACCCTATAGCCCCTGCGGCATTATCGCTTGCTCCCCCTACAATAGGGGTCCCTTCTGCCAAGCCTGTCAGATGAGCTGTCTCTTTATTTATCTTTGATGTGATTTCTTGAGATTCATGTACCGGCGGCAAAAATCCCCTGTCTATATCAAGTCCCTCGAGTATCTCATCGGACCAATCTCTTTTAGCAATATCCATCAAAATTGTTCCTGCAGCATCGGATACCTCAGTTGCAAAGGTTCCTGACAGCTTGTACCTTACATAGTCTTTAGGCAACAAAATATGGGCAATTTTTTTATAATTCTGAAATTCGTTATCCCTTAGCCACAATATTTTTGGGGCAGTAAACCCAGGAAGTGCTTTATTAAAGGATAACCTTATAAAATTTTTATAACCGAATATATCGTATATCTTTTTACATTGCTCTTCTGTCCTCTGGTCACACCATAAAATAGCGGGCCTTATTACTTCCCCGTCCCCGTCCAAAAAAACGCTTCCATGCATTTGACCGCTAAGACCTACAGCTTTTATGCCTTTCGGGTCTATATTGGATTTTTTTATCACTTCTTTTATTGTATCCACGGCAGCACCATACCAGTCACCGGGTTTTTGTTGGGCCCACCCTGCCCGGGGCACTTCTAGGGGATAATCCTTTGTAGATGATGCTGCTACATCGCCGTTTTCGTTTATTAGGATAGTCTTTGTAGATGTTGTCCCGATATCTATGCCGATTGTATAATTCATGCTCTCCTCCTAACTGAAAATAGGATAGTATAATGTTTAAAGTTTACAAAGGGCTTCATTATTCAATATATGGTTTAAGGTTTAATATACTTTAAACCAAAACTTTAAGTAACAATTTAAGCCCATACAGCTATAAATATTTTGGCCCTGCTATAGTCTGCTATTAAATTTTTTTATAAGAAACTGCTAAAAAAATACAGGTTTTATTTATTAATAATCCATATCAAAAGATATGGATTATTTTCCCCTTCGAGCACATATATAATATTTCAAAAATCTTCTAACTGACTTTTATCTGTACCTTCATCGGCTGGCCTACCCTATTCTGCAGATTGGTTATTGCTTTCTCTGTCTCCTCTAATGAATAGGTATGCGACACCAGTGCTTCAACATTAACCAAGCCTTCTCTTAATGCCCTTATTGCTCTTGGCCAGACCATTGGAGCCAGCCATGAAGACCTTATTTGCTTGTCCATAGTGTGAAAGCTCAAGGCAGGCACATGGATGACATCATCCTCATTTGGAAGCCCGAAATGCAATAAGATTGAACAGTTCCCTGTTATCTCTATGGCCTGTTCAAAAGCCTGGTTTGAGCTGGTAGGGACTAGGGCACGGTCTGCCAATCTTCCTGATGTCTCTTCTGCTATTGCTTCTTTTAGATCCTTTACATAGTATTTTGATTTTTCATCGGTTACATTGTACAGAAGATCTGCACCAAATTTTTTGCCCATCTCGAGCCTGTAGTCATCGCCAGTTGCACCGATAAAAGCGATCTTGCCTGCACCTATGGACCTGACCAGCTGCAGCATCATCTGTCCCATAGGGCCGGGGCCGAACAGGGCTACAAATTGGCCAGGTTCCACCTCTGCCCTATTGACACCCTGAACTACACATGCCAGAGGTTCTGTAAAGGCTCCAGCCGAATAGCTTACATCATCAGGGAGCTTGAACAAACCCGTATAATCAGAGACACAATATTCAGCAAAGCCCCCGTTTGAAGTCACGCCAGGCACATTCATGTTTTCGCATACATGAGTCTTCCCTTCTGCGCAGGCATAACATGCGTTACAGAATTGGACAGGGTTTACAACCACCCGGTCACCAGCCTTAAAAAGTCCTAGAGACTCAGGGACAGGCCCTACCTCTACGACTTCTCCTGTAAATTCATGTCCCAGGACGATGGGTCCCTTGCCCGAGGGTGTGCCCACAGGGCTTAGACCATAGTAATAAGAGATATCTGAACCACATATCCCAACGCTCTTTACTTTTACGAGAACATCCTTCTCCCCTACTTCAGGAATGGGTATTTCTTCAAGTTTCATTTTTTCTGCTTCGTAAAAAACCTGGGCTTTCATTGTTTTAGCCACTTTTTATCCTCCTGTCTAGCCATATTTTTTAATTAGTTTATCAAGGAATTTTTTATTGTCTTTGGTTACATCCAAGGCATTGGGCCAGAAGCATAGATCGATGGGCCACCATTCATCATCATAGCCTGCATCCAATATAGCTGGCATGATCTCATCAAAATTAAGCAGCCCGGTTCCCAATGGAGCATGTGTCGATGTATCGTCATCATGCAATGTACCATCGGAATCGATCAGGTGTATGTGGCCGATCTTTCCGGTAAGCATGTGTGCGAATTGGACAACCCCTCCGGGAAGGATTTCTTTTTCACCCATCTGCCTTGCACCGACCACACCCGACATATAAGCATGGCAGGAATCAAAAAGAACTGAAAAATTAGGGTGATCAACCAGATATGTCATCCTGACCACCTCACTGGGTTTGTTGAAAAGAAATCCAGGTTCAAATTCCCAGATGAACTTCACCCCGTCATCTTCACAGATCTTGGCAGATTCATTCCAGACCTTGGCAACTTTTTTAAAACAGGTCTCATAGTCCATCCCCCCTGGTATTTCCGTAGGCGGATCTATGGAATCTGTCCTCAATTTTGGTATATTGAGGGCCTTGCATACCTCCAGATTAGACTTAACTGCTTCTATATAATCCTTATCAGCGGTTGCAGGTGACGGATAAGGAGCTGCAAGCCCTGAGACCTCCAAACCGTTCTGGTCCAAAAGCTTTTTTACTTCAGATATTCTTTCCTTATTAGGCTCCATATGAGGCGGAAAACATGCCATCTCTATCCCATCAAAGTCTAGTTCTTTTAGCTTTTTGACCACTTCCTCCAAGGGTATGGGGTCCTCTTCATATCCTCCCCAGATGTAAGCCCATCCGCCGATTGATGTTTTTTTTG
This sequence comes from Actinomycetota bacterium, assembly GCA_003563375.1. Lineage (GTDB taxonomy): Bacteria > Actinomycetota > Humimicrobiia > Humimicrobiales > Humimicrobiaceae > Halolacustris > Halolacustris secundus. Next base: position 5,096 of record PWSB01000047.1, read on the forward strand.
CCATTGTTCCTCCAATATAGTCTATTTATATTTCTTTATTACTGGTGTATCTTTATTTATGTCCGGGCCGAAGAACTTAAATATCACTAGTTCATCCTGTCCGGTGTTTTTTACCTTCAAAGGCTTTGTGGCCCTTCCATCCACTACCAGCAGTTCATCAAAACCAAAATTTCCTGCTTCTACTTCAGCTTCTCCGTATATGCCTTTGCCTTTCCATACCAGGATATTGTAGACTCCTTTATCAATAGTATCATATTCTGAACCTGGTTTTAAAACCAATTTTTTCCCGCTGAATTTAGTAGTTCCATAGTAGATCCAGTATTCCTCTCCCCCATCCTGCTGGCTCCCTTCTACCAATCTGGGCTCCAAATGGAAATTCTCATAAAAATAAGGGTCTCCAGAATCTTTCCAGTTGACCTGGTCAAGTATTATTTTTTCTCCATATTTTTCCCTATCCTCTTTCCTCACGTCTTTATATAAAAGGTCTTTAGGTATTATCTTTCCGGCTACAAGTGCCTGCAGCATTGAAAAGACATCTGAGTCTTCCTGCAACTCAATAGTCACAGCTGTCCCAGGAGCATGTAATATGCCGCTTGGGAGAATAAAACCCTCACCGGCGATATTCTGGTATGCCCTGGAATGCTTTAGGATAAGGTCGCTATCCCAGTCTTCAAGATATGGGAGGAGGATATCATATTTTTTTTGTTCATATATATATGGATGTACACCAAAAAAAGTCTCCGGATGGGGACCCATGTCCAATTCTTCAGGAAAATAATATGCCTCATCCTTTGAATTTCTGCCTACTAAAGATGCATCCTTTTGCATTTGATGTATGTGATAAGGTATCCTTGCAGCAAAATCATATATCTTGGCAAGCCTGCCTAGGCCTTTATGGGCCTTTGCATATTTTGCACCCATTACAAGGTCGGCGGCATCTTCCACAGCTTGTTTTAGGGTAATATCTGAACCTTCAATATCAAGGTAGCTTAACCCTTCATCCTCCGGCCCAATGGCATTATCTGCTTTGGTTGTTGATCCGATCCACCTTTCGGTAATCCAGCCTCTCTCTCCTACTTCGTAATCTTCTTCAGGCAATCCAAGCCTTTTGCCTGGAGGTAAAAAATCCCTGGCCACCCATGCAGGTTTAAGCCTTAAAAGACCATTTCCGCCTTCTATTGCTTTCTCTACAGCTTTTTTGACATTATCCATTGCCTTCCTTTCTTTTTATTGTTTCCTATACAATACATTCCTCAGTTTCATAATCAAACAAATGAGATCTTTCTATCTTTATTGTAGCATAAATAGATTCCCCAACATTTATTTCTAATTTCGGAGGACACACCGCTAAAACAGTTGTTGCCTCTATGTCTACATGTAATTTTTTTTAGCTCGATCCTCATCTCTTCCCTGAATTTTGCATCAAATGTACCTATAGGTTCATCCAAAAGGAATGCTTTGTGCCCTCTGACTATCGCCCTCCCAAGCGCTACCCTTTGCATGTCCCCATATGAAAAATCTTTTGATTTCTTGATGAAGAGACCAGGGTTTCAAACCTTTTTACCATCTCCCTTATCTCTATTTCAGCCATACAGTGACTCCATTTTTATAAGTTTATCAGCCTAATAATCCTTTCAGGAATTTAAGGCCTTTTTCTGCAAGAGTGAAGGCATCTTTTTCTGTAGGCCTCCATATGGAAGCAGCCCTTGCAATGAC
>PWSB01000162.1 GCA_003563375.1 Actinomycetota bacterium
TACCACCTGACAGGATCATGGTAGCTGAAAAAATAGAAGACTTAAATGCTGTGAAAAAAAAGAAAAGGATAGGCCTTCTCATACAGACCACACAGACTTTAAAAAAGTTAAAGAGCATGGTGGACAAGGTCTTGGACAGCGCAAAAGAATTAAAAATCATAAACACTATCTGTAATACGACTACACAGAGGCAAAATGAAGCTGTGTCGCTTGCAGGCAAAGTTGATGTAATGCTGGTGGTAGGTGGAAAAAATAGTGCAAATACCACCCATCTTGCGCATATTTCCAAAGAAGTCAACAAAAAGACATATCACATACAGGACTGTACTGAGATAGACCATAAATGGTTTTTAAATGTGTCAAAAGTTGGTATAACCGGAGGAGCATCGACACCATATACAGATATTGTAGCCGTAAAAGATTACCTTGAGGCTTTGAGATGAACGATATAAAAAGGTGCAGGTGCAGGTGCATTTTTTGTTTCGTCGACCAGCTCCCTCCCGACCTTAGGCCGTCATTATACATAAAAGATGATGATTTTCTGCTCTCTTTTATGCATGGGAACTTTATTACACTTAATAACTTAATGGATAAGGACATAGATAGGATAATAAGGTCAGGGCTTAGCCCCCTTTATGTTTCTGTGCATAGTCTCGACCCTGCTACCAGGGAAAAGATCTTCCGTACCGGCAACCATAAGCGTGGATTGGCTAACCTAAAAAAAATCAGCGAAGGAGGAATCGCCATCCATGCCCAGATCGTACTATGCCCGGGAATAAATGATGGGGCCGGTCTGGAGGCAACATTGGAAGGGCTGCATAGGGATTTTAATATAAAATCTGCAGGTATAGTGCCAGTGGGGATAACAAAGTATAATAGAAACGATATGCTAAAGAAAGTAGGCTCCAAAACAGCATCAGAGACTATAGGTCTTGTTGAAAGGTTCAATGAAAAACATTTGACCAGTGACCTTATTTTTCTCTCAGATGAATTCTATATATTAGCGGGCTGCGGATTTCCTCCACACGAGGATTATCATACCTTTCCCCAGATTGAGAATGGGATAGGCAAAAGCAGGGATTTTATTTCTGCTTTCGCCGCATTATCTAAAAAAAGGCATTTTTACAATATAAAAAATATCCTTTTGCTAACCTCTGAATACGGAGCTTATGTTTTCAATAAATTAGAATCTGAACTTAGAAGTTTAAATTTAAACTTTAATCTCATGGTTATCAGAAATGATTTTTTGGGCGGCAATGTAAGAGCAACAGCGCTTTTGAGCGGGGCAGACATAATAGAGTCATTGAAAATGGGAGGCCTTTCCCATTTCAATAAAATCATTATCCCTGATACTATTTTTAATCCTGAGGGTTTGACCATAGATAACTTTAAAAAAGAAGATATTTCTAAAATAGATGAAAGGGTCATGTTTGTTGGAGAAAAGCCAAAAGATTTGATTGGAGAACTTTAATGGATAAAAACATACCTACGGTAGCGATAATAGGAAAACCCAATGTAGGCAAGTCAACCCTTATAAACAGGATCTGCCGGACAAGGGACGCAATCATCCATCACCAGCCCATGATAACCAGGGACAGAAAATATTATTCTGCTGAATGGAACGGCGTAAGCTTCTACATAATGGATACAGGGGGCATTGACTTAAAATCCAAACAGAAACTTTCCCTCCAAATATTTTTACAGTCCAAACAAGCTATTGATGAGGCAAGCATAATATTATTCTTGGTGGATATCACCCAGCCAGTATCTGTATTGGATGAGGAGATCGCAGATATATTGCGGAAAACAGAAAAGACTATAATCCTGGTAGGGAACAAATGGGATAATCCAAAGGGTGCTTATTATACAGAGGATTATCTAAAATTTGGTTTTGGCTATCCCATAATGGTCTCAGCCATCCATGGCATAGGCACTGGAGACCTCCTGGACGAGGTGATAAATAAAATAAATGAGATATACATAGACAGGGAAGAGGTGATAGATGAACAAAAAATACCAAGGATCTCCATACTAGGAAAACCCAATGTAGGCAAATCTACCCTGTTTAACAGTATAATAGGACAGCAAAGGGCCATAGTGGATGAAATCGAAGGCACCACCAGGGACAGCATAGACAGTGTGGTTAGCATAGACGAAAATCAATACAAATTCATTGATACAGCTGGAATAAAAAAGCATAAATTTAAACAGGAGGATCTGGAATACTACAGCAGGTTGAGAAGCGAGAGGTCAATTGAAAATTCAGACATTAGCCTGATACTCACAGATGCCCAAAAAGGAGTCACCAAGCAGGATATAAAGATAGTGCATACATGCATAGAAAAAGGGGCCAGTATCTGTCTCATCATAAACAAGACCGACCTCATCTCTGCAAATGATCTAAAAAGGCTTATAAGAGAACTTGACAGGAAGCTTGATTTCGCCTCCTATATTCCCTTTTTGAAAGTCAGCGCCCTAAATAAAAAAGGGATAGAAGATGTAATTGGCACCATAGACCTTTTGACCCGGGAGAGAATAAAAAAGGTACCTGAAAGTAAATTGATGAAGATCCTAAAAGAAGCAGTGGTTAATAGCGAGATTTATTCAAAAGGCAAAAAGTTCAAGATCAAATTTATAAAACAGGTAAGGACGGCCCCGCCAATATTCTTTGTATTCTCTAATATGAACATAAGCAAAAAGACGAATATAAAAAGGTATATAGAGAACAATATCAGGGATAATTTTGGTTTTGTGGGGACCCCTATTATAATAAAAAGCAAATATTGAATTAAGTCATGGACAAAAAGATCAATGTAGTTGTTATCGGAGCAGGGAGTTGGGGAACCACACTTTCAGTTATGCTTGCAGAAAAAGGGTACCATGTTTTTCTGTGGGTCAGGGATAAAAAAAGTGCTGATCTTGTCTCTTGTAAAAGAAAGAATGAAAAATATACAGGCGATCTTTTGCTTCCATCAAATATTACTATCTTTAATAATCTCAAAGAGATCTGCAGATATCCCGATATTATTATTTTTGCAGTACCTTCCCATGCTTTAAGAGAAGTGGTGGGCTACCTATATGATTACCTTGATGACCTGGATGCCAAAGCAATAGTTAATGCAGCTAAGGGCCTTGAGGCCGGTACCCATTTAAGGCTTTCGGAGGTGCTGGCCAAGGCTTTGCCACCAGGGCTTGCACAAAGGGTGGCTGTCCTTTCAGGGCCAAATATATCTTCAGAGATAGCTAGGAAGCTTCCCAGTGTTTCAATAATATCTTCTAATAACAAAAACATTTTAGGTTTTTTACAAAAGGGTCTGTCTACCGATTATTTTAGGGTATATACCAACCATGACCTTGCAGGAGTGGAATTAGGGGGCGCGGTTAAGAATATTATAGCTATTGCAGCAGGCATATCTGACGGCCTGGGATACGGGACCAATACCAAAGCCTCATTAGTCACACGCGGGTTGCATGAGATAACCAGGTTCGGGATTAAAATGGGTGGCCGGCCTTTGACTTTTTCAGGAATATCAGGCATGGGCGACCTTATAACCACATGTTTTAACCTTAGGAGCAGAAACCGTATATTAGGCCAGAGGATTGCTCAAGGCGAAAAGCCTGGAAGAGCAAGGAAAGAAATAGCCATGGTCGCAGAAGGCTATAATAGTGCACAGTCAGTTTACAGTCTTTGCCGTAATCTGGATATAGATATGCCAATAACCGATAGTGTCTATGATATCCTGTATCATGGAGCAGATCCCAGGCGGAGTGTTTACAAGCTTATGGCAAGGAAGTTTAAACCTGAAATTGAAGTCCGATGATATGCATCGATTCACTTTACTATTATCCCCTTATAACCTAAAATAGTTAATGTTTCGGGACGTGGCGCAGTTTGGATAGCGCACCAGTATGGGGTACTGGGGGTCGGAGGTTCAAATCCTCTCGTCCCGACCATAACTTAAAATTGTACAAGGATCTTTTATGAGCAGTGCTATAAAGTTTGGTACCGACGGGTGGAGATCTATCATTGCTGATGACTTCACCTTTGGCAATGTGTCCTTGGTTACTGAAGCTATCTGTGAGTATCTAATAGATGAATCGCTGGACAGAAAGGGGATATTCATAGGCTATGATAACCGATTTCTTTCTGAAGAATTTGCTGGGCTTTCTGCCAGGGTCCTGTCAGAAACAGGAATTAAAGTCTTTTTAGCAAAAGAATCAGTGCCTACACCAGTTTCTGCTTTTATGGTGAAAAAAATGGGTCTTGATGGCGCCTTGATGTTTACAGCGAGCCATAATCCTCCCAAATATAATGGCATCAAGTTCATCCCTGATTATGGCGGTCCCGCCGGACAGGATGTAACTGAAAAAATTGAAAAAAAACTCGCCCTTCTACTGTCCGGTAAAAGGTTTGAACATGGAAGGAGGCAGGCAAAGGTCGACCTGGTTTCGGATTTTGTAAGTTATATAGACCGTCTTATGGATATTGTGGATAAAAGCCTTATAAAAAAAGCAAGTCCTAAAGTAGGCCTGGATACCATGTTTGGTGCAGGAAGCAAGATTATGCCTCATATCCTGGTCCATCGCCTTGGCTTGGATGCAACGGTGTTAAATGACTGGAGAGACCCCCTCTTCGGCGGAAGGCTTCCAGATCCCTCCAAAGAAAACCTGGAGAAACTGCTAGAAATAATAGACAAGCAGAATCTTGATCTTGGTATGGCCCTGGATGGTGATGCCGACAGGTTTGGTGTTATAGACGGCAAAGGGGTATTTATAAACCCTAATAATGTGATCTCCCTGATCCTGAATTATTTGACCGAGACTGGAAGGTACAGCCCCCAGGATATAATAGTCAGGACACTGGCCACAACCCACCTGATAGATGAGATCTGCAAGGAGCACAATCTAGGAATAGAGGAAACACCGGTAGGTTTTAAGCATATAGGAAAAGCCATGGCTAAAGGAAATGTGCTCATAGGAGGAGAGGAGAGCGGGGGATTGAGCATAAAAGGCCATATTCCTGAAAAAGACGGGCTTTTGGCCAATCTGATGCTTTTAGAGATCCAATCATATCTAAAATTAAAAAACAAAGGACCCTATCTCTCTGATTATCTCAATGAGATCTATGATAGATATGGGACCTTCTACAATCTTAGGATGGACCTGGAAGTGGAGGAGGACAAAAAAAATAGAATCCTTGGTTTTTTTGCAGGACTTGGAGCAAAAGAAGTAGAAGGAAACAAGGTAAAAGAGACCATAGAAATCGATGGAGTAAAATTGCTGTTTGAAAAACATAAAGGCTGGCTGCTTGCCAGGCCCTCTGGTACCGAGCCCCTGATACGCTGTTATATCGAGACAACGGATAAGCCTTTCTTTGATTCACTTAAAAAATTTGTAGAAAAAAACATAAAAAATTTACTAAAATAAATATAACTTCTTGGCAAAATACTATATAATAGGAATAATTATAATCTACAGTCTCTAAAATGGAAAAAGACAACAATCAAACAGAATCCTTTAGGGAACCCAAATTAGAGTTTAGCGAAGAGGTTTCGACCAACATTATAGAGGATCTTAAAAAGATACCCAAGGGAACGAGCGGTTTTGTAGTTATAAAAGGGCCCAATGTAGGTGAAAAATTTTTCTTGACCAATGACGAGGTCGCAATAGGAAGGAGTCCGGAATCGGGGATTTTTTTGGATGATATCACCGTTTCAAGACAACACGCAATATTGGAAAAGACCGAGAAGGGATTTAAGCTCATAGATACTGGTAGCCTAAACGGTACCTATGTGAATGGGGACAGGGCAGAAAGCACACTTCTTCAAAACGGTGACAGGATACAGATAGGCAAATATGTTTTTCTGTTTTTTAAATTATGACCTTGGAGGATGATGGCAGACAGTAAGTTAACCATAGGAGAATTGGTCTCAAGGTTAAAAAGAGTATATCCGGACATAAGCTCAAGCAAGCTCAGATTCCTCGAATTAAAGGGATTGATAACACCATCCAGATCAGAAAACAAATACAGGGTCTATTCCAAGGACGATATAAAAAAAATAACCTTTATACTTAAGATGCAAAAAGATTATTATATGCCTCTTGATGTCATTAAGGAAAAATTATCCTCCATGGACTTAGACCTGGAAAAAGCCAGCGATAAAACATTAAAGGACATACAGCTGAAACTTGGTGAAAACTTCCAAGGAATGGAACCTAAATCAATGACACTGGAAGAAGCTGCGGACAGGTTTAAGGTAAGTGCCGAGTTCATAAAAGAGCTGATTGAAGCAAACCTCATAGAGCCAAACCATGAATCCAATAAAGATGTAATAGGAGGCAAAGACCTTGAAATAATAAAACGTGCAGCAGAATTAAGGGAATACGGCATACATGTCAAGCATCTTAAATTATTTGAAAATTACGCAACCAGGCAGGCCACTTTTATGCAGCAAATCGTTCTTCCCCTCATCCTGTCTTCCAATAAAGCATCCCAGAAAAAAGGTAAAACAATTTTAAATGACCTTGAGGCTAATCTGGAAAGCCTTCACAAGCTTCTTGTTGGGAAGAAAAATAGAAAATTTCTAGAAAAGCATAAATGATTTTCAGAAACATCCTTAAAACTATTACTATAGTCGTATCTATAGTTTTTTTTCTTTTTTTATCTTTTCCTGGCCACCTGCATGCAGAAAAACCTCCCGAAGTCAGCGCGGAAGCCGCTCTGGTAATGGAGGTCAATACAGGGAAGATACTCTGGGAGAAA
>PWSB01000009.1 GCA_003563375.1 Actinomycetota bacterium
GCATTGCTGCCGCCTCCGCCGATGCCTATCACTCTGATCACCGCATAATAATTTTTGTCAAATTCAAGATTCACCTTGTTCCCTCCCTGGTCAATTTTTCAAAATTTTATAGATAAACTCCCTGAATCTGGATAATAGACTGCCATTAGACTTTTTATCTTCAGTCCTATCCAAAGCATAATCCTGAAGTTGGGATGCATACTTAAGCAGCCCTACTCCTGTCGCATGAATAGGGTTGGCAGCTACCTCAGAAGGCCCGTCTACCTCGTTGGGAACCCCTATCCTTACAGGAAGATTGAATACCGAAGCTGCCATATTCGTTATGCCTTTCATCTGGGAGACTCCTCCGGTCAATACGACTCCACATGGCACTGAATACATAAAACCATAGCTTTCAATTTTTTCTTTTATCAACTTTAAAAGTTCTTTTACCCTTGAGTTTACAATGGAATAAAGCCTAATGTTTAAGGTAGCTTTGTTTCTATCTATCTTTATGTCGCTCATGTTTACCCTGTTAAGGGACTCATAAAAGTTGTAATCAACATTGGCAAACTTTCTCTTGATCTCCTCCGCTTTTGCAAAAGGGATGTTTAAACCAATGGATATATCATTTGAAATAAGGTCTCCTCCCACTGGAAGGCAATATGTAAATATCATCTTTTTATCTTTGTACACCGCTACATCAGTGGTTCCTCCTCCTATATCAAGCATTATTACACCGCTTTCCTTTTCTTCAGGGGTTAGGACCGCTTCTCCTGAAGCAAGAGCTTCCAGTATTATGTCTTCTATCTGGACATTGGCTGAACGTATGCTGTTTACAGTATTCTTTATCAAGGTAGAGGAACCGTAAATTACAAGAAGCTCTACGGCAAGCTTCTCTGTGGCCAGACCCACTGGATCGGTTATGCCTTTCTCATCATCCACTACGAACTGCTTTATGAGGGTATGCAGTATTTCGTGCTGTGAAGTAAGGTTTAGCTTGTTCGCATTGGCAAGCAGCCGGTCCAGGTCGGATTTCCTGATTATCTTGTTGGGAGAATTTACGGTTATCTCCGACCAGTTATTAACAACGGAAATATGTTTACCTGTAACCCCGATGTATGCTGAATCTATAAACATCTTGGTGTTTTTTTCAGCTGCTTCCACTGAGTTGAGTATGGATTTGGTGGCCTCGCCGATATCTATTACTATCCCCTTTTTAATGCCTCTACAATCTGATATCCCATATCCCTTGATCTCCAGCAGATTTTTCTTGTTCATCCTTCCTATGATGGTCACTACCTTTGTAGTCCCTATGTCTATGGCTGCTATGTATTCATCTTTTGCAGGCAATTGAAAACCTCCGCATTAATTTATTACCGGAATCTCAAAATTATTTAAATCGATCTTAGTATAAGTGATTTCCTCCCTTAACAATTCCTTAAGGATGCCTAACTTTTGGGAGATGTCCTCACTTGTCCCGAATACCACCTTTCTATTATCATGGGCTATAAATACAATCTCACCTGTTTTTTCAAGCCTGGCCTCCTTGAAATAGTCTTTGAGATCATTGTCCATTGCCAGAAAGATATCACCGCAGCTCAAGGCATTCTTCTGAGCGACCTTGTCCCCCGGTTCAGGGCTGTATGTGAGGGCATTTTTGACAAGACAGATCCTGTCCATCTGCAGAGCCCTTTCTTTTCCAATTTTTTCAAGCACGACGCCTTCCCTGTCCAGCAAAAAATAATCTCCCGCGAAATAGGCTATTATATGAGGCCTTCTCTCCGATACGATAATATTTATACTATTGGGGAATATTTTTCTAAGATCAGCTTCTTTTAGCCAATAAAATTGAGATAACAGCCCTTCTTCCACTTCTTTTTTATCTATTTCAAAAATATTGCTGCCCTTATACATAGACACATAAGCCATAAGCTCCTGGTCTGCGTAATGGTCATTGCCCTCGATGTCTATCTCCTTAACCTTAAAATAATTACTGTTATAAAATAGGTTTATACCGTATATGGCTGCTCCAAAAAAAACCAGCATTAAAAAAATCCTAAAAAAATACCAAAACCTCCTCAGAGCAATTTTTCTTCTTCTTCTGGCGATTTTCTTATTTTGCCTTATCTTTTTAGTCATTCAAATCTTTAAATGGGCATGATTTAAAATAATCTCGACCAAAAGGCCAAAATTTATTCCCGCTGCCGCAGCGGCTTTGGGCACAAGGCTGGTCGGTGTCATCCCTGGCATTGTATTTACCTCCAGGACATAAGGAATATCATCCCTGCCAAGTATAAAATCCACTCTTGAGATCGCCGAACACTGCAAAAGCCTGTGGCTCTTTAAGGCAATGTCATTTATTTTAATGGAAATCTGTTCATCTAATTCTGCAGGCACAATATATTCTGTCATATTGGCGGTATACTTGCTCTTATAATCATAAAACCCGCTTTTTGGCCTGATCTCAATTATGGGAAGGGCGACTGGCTCTATTCCGAGTATGCTTGAAGTCAGCTCTCTTCCTTCAATAAATTTTTCTACCAGGGCAAGATCGTCATGATTGCTTGCTTCATCAAGGCCTGCTTTTAGCTGAGAGGGTTTCCGCACTATGGTGACCCCTATAGTAGAGCCCTCCCTGTTTGGCTTTATTATGACTGGGTAACCCATCTCTTGTTCTATTTTTTTATCCATGTCTTTTGCGCTGACAGGATATTTGGTGTCAAATATGGCAAAAGGTGGAGTGGGCAGACCCTCGCACAAAAGAAGCTTTTTAGTCATGATCTTGTCTATGACCACCGAGCTTGAGAGTACTCCGGACCCGGTGTAGGGGATCCTCAACAGTTCAAGCATCCCCTGGATAGTTCCGTCTTCTCCGTACCTGCCATGTAATGCCAGAAAAGCAATGTCTATGCTATTTAGCCGTTTTATAGATATTTCATTGAGATCTATAAATTCCACCAGGTAACCTGATCCCTGGAGGGCTTCAAAGATCTTTGTCCCCGTGTTTAGGGAAACCTCTCTTTCAGATGAATTACCTCCAGCGATAACCCCTATCCTGGCATCCTTCTTTCTTCCCCTTATATTCAAATCCTTGAAATGTTTTGCCATATCCGGCACCTTAAAAACCTATCATCCTGACTTCATTTTCAAGCTTAATATTATAGTGAGAATAAACTTTATCGTATATTATGCGGGACAAGACATATATGTCTTCTGCGGTTGCCCTGCCTAAGTTTATAATAAAATTAGCGTGTTTTTTTGATACCCCGGCTTCTCCGTATTTAAAACCTTTAAATCCGCATGCCTGGATGAGCTCTCCGGCTGAATGCCCGTATGGATTTTTAAAAAAACATCCTGCACTTTTTTCCTGTGTTGGCTGGGCCGCCTTTTTTTGCTTGATCCTGTCCCTGACCTTGTTAAATAAAACGTCTCTGTCCCCTTTAGGGGCCCTAAAACGGATAGAAAGTATAGCCTTTATACCATTTATATTAAGATGCCTGTAACCGAAATCTTCCCTGGATAGCTCAACAGCCTCCCTCCCTCCTTTTTCGGTCATACAGTCTATAGACACTACAGACCTGCAGATATCTCCGCTATTTCCGCATACCGCTCCCCCAAGAGTACCTGGTATGCCGGCAAGAGTAGAGAGGTCAAAGCCATTCCTGGCTGCCTCGACCACAAATTTTTGCAGGCTTAAGCCAGCTCCTGCTTCAATTTCTGCTTCTCTTATACCTATGCCGCTGAAGCCTTTGCCCAGTTTTACTACTATCATATCCAGAAAGCCTCCATTGAAGACAATATTGGTCCCTGCTCCCATAATAATAAACCTGGTCTTGTTTTTAGCCGCAAGCAAATAAACCTCTGACAGCTCTCTAAAATTATCGGCAGATATGAAGGCAGAGACCCTGCCCCCCACTCCCATTGAACATTCTTTCGATATGTCATAATCAAAAAAAACCTTTGGATTTTTAACCATGCTATCCAAGTAATTTATCATCATCACCCTTTGCTTTTAGCAGCTCTTCGGTCACCCTTGTAATATCCCCGGCACCCATGAGCAGTACAAGGTCGTCTTTTTTTATATTTAGCTCAAGGTATTTAACTACATCTTCCAGTTTAGGAATATAAGCCATGCTGTTTTCAAAACCCGTTTCAGAAAGTTCATCGATGATCGCTTTGCCGCTTATACCCAGCAATGGTTGTTCTCCGGCCCCGTAGACATCAGTTATTACTAAAATATCACATTCTATAAAACACTTGCCGAATTTGCCCAGCAGGTTGGAAAGCCTGGAGTAGCGGTGGGGCTGGAAAACAGTGACTACCCTGTTCTTTTTTTCCCGTGCTGCTGCAGCCAGCGTAGCCTTCACCTCAGAAGGATGGTGGGCGTAATCATCAAATATCAATGCACCCTTCTTTTCACCTCTTTTTTCAAATCTTCTCTTTACTCCTGTAAAAAACTGCATGAGTTCGGCAGTTTTTCTTAAATCCATGCCAAGACAATAGCAAACAGATAAAGCTGCAAGGCTGTTCTTGACATTATGGATCCCGGGGACATTTAATCTGACCTTTATCTTTCCATCTTTTTTCCCTTTTATCTCTAAGCTGTAGCTCGAACCAAAATTTGCATAACGTATGTCTTTGGCGCATAAATCATTTTCCGCGCCAAAACCATAGCTCACCATCCTTTTACCTGTATTGCCCTCCAGGTCCACCTCATCGCCGTCTATTATGACAAAACCTCCTTTAGAAGTGTTCTCTATAAATTTTAGAAAACTTTTTTTAAGGTTTCCATAATCTTTGTAGTAATCCATGTGGTCTTCTTCAATATTGGTGATAAGTGAGATATACGGGTTATACTTCAAAAAAGACCCATCGCTTTCACAGGCTTCAGCCACCACATAATCACCTTTACCGCACCTGGCATTTGAGCCCAGCTCGTTTAACTCTCCTCCTATTATTATGGTGGGATCAAGGTCTGAGCCCCTGAGCAGAAGCGAGACCATCGAAGTCGTAGTGGTCTTGCCATGGGTCCCGCTTATGGCTATTCCTTTTTTACTGTTAAGTATTTGGGCCAGGATATCAGAACGCCCCATTATATCCAGGTTTCTTTTTCTAGCCTCAGCCATCTCAACATTATCATAAGGTATGGCTGCGGAGTAGACCACTATTTCACTATCCCCCAGGTTGGAAGGGTCATGGCTTGTATAAACCTTTATTCCTTCATTTTCCAAAATAGCTGTGTACCTTGATCTTTTTATATCACTTCCAGAGACCTGGTTTCCCATACCCTTTAGAACCAGTGCTATTGCGCTCATGCCTGCGCCGCCTATTCCAATAAAAAAATATTTTTTAAAGTCCAATTCAGCTCCCTATAAGATGTCTGGTTATCAATTTTTCACTTTCTATTTTATTCATTCTGGTCTTCCTATTAAGCAAATTATTGTAATTTTCCTTGTCCATCAACCCTTTTATATTGTCTATCAATAGATCCGAGCTTAGGTCTTTGTCCTGTATAAGTATGGCCCTGCCGTTATCTGCCAGGTACTTGGCATTATAGTACTGATGGTTTGCAATGGCATAAGGGTAAGGAATAAGAATTGCAGGTACATCCGTCATGGCTAATTCCGCAATGGTGTTAGCTCCTGCCCTGGATATTATGAGGTCCGCTATCCTGTATATCTGTTCCATCTGCTGAGTATATGGAATTACCTTTAATATTATATTATCGTCATCTCTTACTATTTTACCTTTTATGTGTTCAAATTGCTTATAAAATCTTTTGCCTGTTATCAAAAGTATTTGAAGGTCGCTGTTTTTTTTAAAGTACGAACAAAGGTCTATTATTATGTCATTGAGTTTTCCCGCCCCAAGGCTTCCGCCGAAGGAGACCAATGTAAACCTGCCCTCCTCCAACCCCCATCGTTTATAATCTTTTGGTATGCTTTTAAATTCCCTTACCGGCTCCCTTACCGGGTTTCCCGAAAATAAGACCCTGCTGTTGCCAACAGGAAGGTAATTTATGGTCTGCTCAAAACTAATAAAAGTCTTCTGAGCAAATCTGGAAAAAAATTTATTGAGCCTTCCTGGAATATAGTTCTGTTCATGCAGCATGAACTTGTGCCTTAGCAATACAGCCGCTAACAAGACAGGCCCACATACATAGCCTCCCATACCAAGTATGAGGTCAGGCTTAAACCTTAAGATCTTTTTGGCTGCAGAAAAAAAGCCTCCAGCCAGGTTTAAGAGAAATAAGGTATATACCTTTACTTTTTTAAAAATATTATCTGTTCCAGTGAGGCCGGCTGCTTTTATTGTTTCAAACCTCACATCCATCATAGGTATAAATTTGTTCTCCATGCCCTTCTTTGTCCCTATATAGAGCAATGTGACCTCCGGTTGGGTTGATTTTATCTCTTCTATTAGGGCTATTGCAGGGTATACGTGCCCTGCTGTCCCCCCGCCGCAGACCATTATCTTTTTATTCATCCTGGCCCTCCTCCTCTTCACCTTCCGGTACCTTAACCATGTTCTGCCTTGAGATATTGAGGAGTACACCCACGCTGGACATGGAGATAAGAAGCGAGGAACCTCCTGAACTTATGAAGGGGAGGGTCAGCCCGGTCACCGGAAGCAGCCCGGTCACTACCCCGGTATTTATAATGGCAGGAATCGATATCATGGCGGTAAGTCCTGCGGCCAGGTTTCTGCCAAAATAATCCC
>PWSB01000234.1 GCA_003563375.1 Actinomycetota bacterium
AGCATGCTTTTTAGCATAGGGGGGGCTGCCCAGTATAGTCTTTCTCACGCAAGGCCCCAATATCCCGGTATTGTACCCTCCCTCAAGGACTATTCCCATTCTCCCCTGGCAATATTTCAGGCTTAAACTGCTTATTAGATACATAATCTTAAGATAGGAAGATGTGGACAGGCCCAGTGAGGTAAGCTCGTCTGAACTGTGGGAGTCATAACCTGCGCTAACCAGTATAAGCTGCGGTTCATACTTTTCCAAAAGAGGCAAAATCAGCTGGCTAAAAGCCGCTATATAACTTTCTCCCCCTGTATCCGGAGGAAAGGGAATATTAAGGTTGTAGCCCCTGCCCCTTCCATCCCCGGTCTGGTCATAATACCCTGTCCCGGGATAGTGGGGGTATTGATGCAATGATATAAAAAAGACCTGTTCGGATCTATAAAAAATATCCTGGGTCCCGTTTCCGTGATGGCCATCAAAATCTATTATAGCCATCCTTTCCAGTCCATATCGCTCCAGGGCATAGCTGGCTGCAACTGCGACATTATTAAATATGCAAAATCCGCCCCCATGGTCCTTAAATGCATGGTGGCCCGGCGGACGCACCATTGCAAAATAGACATTTGGCCCCTGGTCATCAAATACCAGGTCTATACCTCTTGCAGCCCCGGTTGCCGCAAGCATGGCTGAGGAGTAAGTATGTTCGGAGACAACCGTATCCCCGTCAATATAACTATAGCCTCCGTTTTTAGAAAAGTTTTTTACGGTATCGATATAACCCCTTGTATGGACCAGGGCCGCTATGTCCGGATCGGCCTCTCCGGGAAGGGTAATCGTTATAATATTTTTTTCTTCCAGATCTTTTAGTGAATCCAGTATTGAAGTCAGCCTGCTGCTTGTTTCAGGATGCATGGCACCAGGGTCATGCTTTAAAAACATAGGGTCATAAATTATATACATCCTATCCTCTTATAAAACCAATGATCGCATCGGAGATACACTGGCTTACCTTAAGCTGATATTCTGACTGCTTTAGCATTCTCCTATGGTTTGAATTGGATATAAAGGCCGGTTCCACCAAAACAGAGGTCATCTCTGTTTCCTTCAGGATGCTGTAGCTTGAGCCATGGACCCTGCAATCAGGTAATTTCATCCTGTTTACAATCTCGTCCTGGATATGATTTGCAAGTTTTTTCCCCTCTACGGAATAAGATTTAAGGCCTTTAAAATAATAACAGCTGCTCCCCCTGGCCCGCTTATCCCTTGAATAGCCAAGGTTTACGCTTACCAGGATGTCAGATTCGCTCCGGTTGGCATAACTTATGCGGTCCTTCAAGAAAAGGCTCTGGTTTTCATCGTCGCTTACGGCTAAAAGCGCTTTTATTCCATTTTCCTCAAGGCTGCTTTTGCAGAAATAAGCAATGCTTTTACAGATATATATCTTCTCCTGGTAATGCAGGTAGGGCTGGCCTTCATTGATATCATGGCCATAATCCATTATTACAGTAACAAAACCCTGCTCTTTCCTTGCTTCATATTTCGGGTTTAAGGGGAAATTGGAAGTTTTCCTTGACTCTATTATCCTTTTTAGGTTGATAAGGCCTTTGATGGTATCATCACCTACGATACCGTCATCTGATATGTTCATGTTCTTCTGAAAATCTATAACTGCGGAGTGGGTCTTAGCTCCAAATATACCATTTTCTTTAGAAGGGTAAAAACCAAGGCTCTTGAGCCAGTATTGCAGTGTTCTTACATCATCCCCGCGGAAAGGGGGGTTTTTAATATAAAGCATCCTGTCTCCAATCTTAAACCCCGCATCCACAAGTTCCTGCCAGGTCTGCTGGTCCAGGCTGCCTGTTGAGTCAAGCCCTCTCTTCTGTTGAAATTTTCTGACCGCATCCTCGGTCTGGGGGCCGTATATACCATCGATCTCATAGGTTCCTATATCATAGCCAAGCTGTTTAAGCCTCCTTTGGAGGTCTACTACATTTTTTCCGCTATTATTTTTCCTAAGTATATCCAATCTTATCTTCCCCGGTTTTTGATTTTTTTGTTTTTATATTTAATGTATAAATTAAATGATAGAATCCCTATATCAGGCCTCTGAGATGCTTATCTATAGAGGTAGCAGCGACGGCACCGTCTGCCACAGCTGTTACCACCTGCCTGAGTGCTGTGCTCCTTACATCTCCGGCTGCATATATCCCCCTGCAGGAGGTTCTCATGTATTTGTCCGTTATAATAAAGCCATTGGCGTCAAGCTTAACTATTCCTTTTACCAGCGCAGAATTGGCCCCGAAGCCCACGTATTCAAACAACCCCTGGATATCTATTTTTTTTATTTTATTATCATCAACATTCTTTATAAGGATATGATCCACCTTTTTTTCGCCAACTATTTTTTCAAGGACGCTGTTCCATACAATTTCAACATTTTCCAAGTCAAAGGCTCTCTCCTGTAAAATACTTACTGCCCTGAGTTTATCCCTTCTGTGTATGATATATACCTTTTTAGCGAATTTAGCTAAAAAAAGGGCTTCTTCTACAGCAGTATCCCCTCCACCTACCACAGCA
Organism: Actinomycetota bacterium; assembly: GCA_003563375.1. GTDB lineage: Bacteria > Actinomycetota > Humimicrobiia > Humimicrobiales > Humimicrobiaceae > Halolacustris > Halolacustris secundus. The sequence continues at coordinate 2,569 of PWSB01000234.1, forward strand.
ACGTCTTTGTCTCTGTAAAGCGGCCCATCACATGTAGCACAATAGGAGACTCCCCTTCCAAACAGCCTCTGCTCGCCTTCCAGGCCCAGCATTTTCGGATAGGCCCCGCTGGCCACAATGATAGTGCGCACCATATAGTGGTCTGCGCTTTCGGCTATATTGCACCGGAAAAAATTTTCTTTGCCCCTCTTTACCAGCTCAACCAGGGCAATCGGGCAGAACGTTTTTACCTCGGCTCCCAGTCCTTTGCAGTGATCGGAGAATTTTTCTATAAGTTCAAACCCTGACCTTTGGCCAAACCCCAGGTAATTTTCAATAAATTCTGTATTCATTATCTGTCCCCCGGGCATCTGCTTATCCACTATCTCAAAGTCCAGGTCTGCCCGTTTTGAATAAAGGGCCGCTCCCAGGCCTGCCGGGCCCGCTCCTATAATCAAAAGATCTTTTTTTATTTCAACCATCCAAAAAACCCCGCACAAGACTGTTTAACCATTATTATAATATAATGGCATTTAAAATAAATGAATAAATCAAGAGGTCTTACTTTAAAAAAACAGGCTCACTTATAACGCCTTGCAGCATCTTTTAACCTGGCTTCAAGCTCTTCTTCTGATTTGATGCCGGAAAGATCGATATCCAGATCCATCAAAAGCCTTATAGCGCTTCTCACGATCTCTGTATTTGCGACCTTGTGCCCTCCGCTTCTTTTGCATTCTATACCCATGTTTTCAAGAAAGGCTACCATTGATGAAGGCATGGTTATGGGTACCCTGAAATAATCTTGCTTCCTTTCAACCATATCCACCTCGTTGCTGTGATTTTATTGCATTTTTATGTATATGAGTATATCTATTAAAATTCAAATTGTCAAACTTACCAATACATAACAGAGTAAATACCTAGCCACCCTGCCCTGTTCATAAATTTTTTATGAAGATGCTGAATCATATTTTTTTATAAATCCCTATCTGATATAATAATTTAATTACATAAATAAAAAAGGAGCAACATGGCCACCCAAAAAGAAGTGCTCATCGGGGTCCTTGAGGCTATAAGCAATAAACTTATCCAGGCTGAAAAAATGCTCACCGAACTTGACTCCCAGGTAGGAGACGCGGATTGCGGAATCGGTGTTAAAAGAGGTTTTAGCGCGGTACTGGAGGAATTGCCCCGGACCAATTCCATGGAGTTAGGAGATATTTTAAAGAAAGTCGGTTTTACCCTTGCTTATACCATAGGAGGGACTTCTGGGGCCATGCTCGGCACGGGCTTTTTGGAAGCAGGAAAAAGTTTTGAACAAAAGACAGAGATAAATAGTGACGATATAGCCCAGGCACTAAACCGTGCAAACACGGTCATAAAAAGGAGGGGCGGCAATACCCAGGTGGGAGACAAGACCCTCGTGGATGCCCTGGAGCCTGCGGTTGAATCTGTAAAAAAATCTGCATCACAATCACAGGACTTGGCAGGACTGCTCACAAATGCTTATCAAGCAGCTAAGAAAGGCTCAGATAATACCATAGAGATTACAGCCAAAAAAGGTAGGGCGTCATATATGGGTGAGAGGAGCAAAGGCCACAGGGACCCTGGGTCCGTGGTAATATATTTAATGTTCGAAGCTGCATTGGAATATTTAAAATCTGGGGGGCATATTTGCGATGAAAAAGATAATAAATAAACCAGAGGACGTGGTCCATGAGATGCTCAAAGGGTTACAGGACAGCAGGCCCGAGACCATAGGGCTTATTCCTGAAAAAAGGATAGTATACAGAAAGGATCCTTATCTTAACAAGGTAGCCATAATATCCGGCTCAGGAAGCGGCCACGAGCCTGACCAGGCTTTCTATGTGGGAAGAGGCATGCTTGATGCTGCTTGTGCCGGCCCAGTTTTTGCGGCACCTACCCTTGATGCAATAGTGGATGCCGCTAGAATGGTAGACAAGGGGATGGGTGTCCTTTTTTTAGTGAAAAACTATACCGGAGACCGTGCCTACTTTGAGATGGCAAGCGAGATGCTTGAATTTGAAGGAGGCCCCTCGGTTGATACTGTTATAATAAATGATGATGTGGCTGTAAAAGACAGCACCTTTACTGCAGGCAGGCGCGGGGTAGCAGGTGCCATATTTGTATACAAGATAGTGGGCGCCAAGTCCGAAGAGGGAGCAAACCTCGGAGAGCTCAAAGGACTTGCCTACAGGGTAAACGATAATGTCAGGACCATGGGTTTTGCCTTAAAACCCTGCACCACCCCGGAAAAAGGCTCCCCCACCTTCGATCTTGGCCCTCAGGAGATCGAGGTCGGCGTAGGGCTCCATGGAGAACCTGGAAGGGAAAGGACCACATATAAGAGGGCAAATACAATCATCAAGACACTGACCGATGCCGTGCTGGAGGACCTTCCTTTCTCAGGGGGAGACGAGGTAGCCCTTATGGTAAACGGCCTTGGGGGCACCCCAATAGGAGAACTATATATCGCAGCCGGCATCACCCATGATATATTAAAAAATAAGCATATAAGGGTACACAAGACTTATGTAAACAATTACTGCACCTCCCTTGATATGGAGGGCTGTTCAGTCAGCCTGCTAAGGCTGAATGAAGATTTTAAAAGACTTCTTGCTTACCCTGTAGATATTCCCATCTCTTATTTTTAAAATGCCTTTGGATAAAGATATATCAAAAAGAAAAATAAAGTTAGATTGTGAATTAGAAAGGGTAGTTTCAAGGATAAAGGATCTTGGGGTCCAAAAGATCATCCTTTTCGGCTCCCTGGCAAAAGGCCAAATAAGTTTTAGCAGCGACATAGACCTCATAGTAATAAAGGAAACAGATAAAAGATTCATCAAAAGACTCAAAGAAGTCTATTCCCATGTAAAGCCAAAAACCGCCGTTGATATACTGGTCTATACCCCCCAGGAATATAGATACCTATTGATGGAAAATGAATTTATAAAGGATATCTCAAAAAAAGGGACCGTCATCTATGAACAAAAAGGGGAAAGAAGCAGCTAGATGGTTTTCTCAGGCACAAAAAGACCTGGAAGATGCAGATTATAATCTTAGAGGCAGAAGATATAATATAGCCTGTTTTCTATCCCAGCAATCTGCTGAAAAAGCCTTAAAAGCTTACCTCTACTATAAAGGAGAGCGGCAGGTCTGGGGACATTCGGTTGCAGACCTTGTAGATGATTCGGCAAGCCTCGATGCAAGCTTTAAGCATTTATTTGATATAGCAGGGCTCCTTGACATGTATTATATACCAACAAGGTATCCAGACGGGCTTCCTGGAGGCATACCCGCTGACGCCTTTTATAAAGAGGATGCCCAGGATGCTGTCAGGCTGGCAACAGCCCTAATAGATTTTGTTAAGAAAAAGATAAATTTTCAAGACGGGGAAAATGTTTAAAAATTCTATAATAGCCATATTTATTTTGTTGGCCCTCTCTCTCTCGGGCTGCGCGAGTATAAGAGAAGAACAAACAGCTGGAGACCGCAGCATACAAGCCTTGGAACAGGCTCAGGACGGGGGTTTTGTGATGGCAGGGTATAAATCGGTAACTCCACATCAGTCTTTAGGCATTCTGCTAAAGACTGATGCAGAAGGGGAAGAGCAATGGCTCCGTTTTTTTGGAGAAGACCTAAATGAGATGAGGCCTTACGGCCTGCAGGGGACCAGGGACGGCGGGTTCGTTATCACGGGAACGGTAAAATCAAAAAACCATAATGATGCTTTCCTGCTAAAGACGGACTCCCAGGGAAATAAGCAATGGTTAAAAACCTTTGGGCAAGACAAGGATGATTATGCCTATTCAGTGGCCCAGACCGAAGACAGTGGCTACATACTTTGCGGATATACTTATTCATTTTCCCGGTCACGATTTGCCGCCTGGCTGATAAGGACCGATGAGGAAGGCAACGAGATTTGGTCCAGGACCTTTGGGGGGCTAGAAACCTACAACCAGGGATATTCCGTCCTCCAGGCAAAGGACGGGGGTTTTGTGATGGCAGGCATGGAAGAATCCAAAAATCATGACAGTTTCATGGCATGGCTTATAAG
>PWSB01000095.1 GCA_003563375.1 Actinomycetota bacterium
AGTGAAGTACCCCCGACTGAAGTCGGGGGCTTCTTTTTTACTTTCCTAACTCGAGTTTCAGTTGCCCTGCATCATCCCTGTATTGGTGTCCAACGTAATCCATAATTGCCCTTTCATTAAGTCCTACTGTGGATACACAGTATCCCCTTGACCATATTCCCCCTCTTCCGTATATTGCTTTTTTCATAAAGTCAAACTTTTCTTTAAGTTTTTTACCGCTTTGCGATTTCATGTATTTTATTACACTGGCAACTGAAACTCTCGGGGGTATTACTATCACCATATGAACATGGTCAGCCAATACATTTACCTTCTTTACCTCGATATCTTCGTCAATTTCTATGCTGGTAAAAAGTTTTTCTAAATATTCTTGTACTCCTTTTACCAATATTTTCCTTCGATATCGAGGAGTCCAGACTACGTGGTACTGAGTGTTATATACTGCATGGGAACTTTTTCTAAATCTCATTTGTTCCCATTATATCAGACCCACTCCGTCTGGACAGCCTATTCATCACCAGACTGAAGTCTGGTGGTTTACCGGCAGACTAAAGGTGTGGGAGAATATTACGAATAATCCCATATTCTGAAAAGTTTTGTTGACCTGAATGTACCTGTGGCCTTATCATTTTATGAGAAGGCCACAGGTAAAAAGAAAAAATTAGTTAAGATTCAATAAAAACTTTGGCTATAATACTTTAAGTTTTTAGTTTGAAAAGTTAATAGTCAAAAATATGTAAACAATAATAAATTATAGGAGGATGAATTGTATAAAGAGACAAAAAGAGAAGCTAGCCTTTCAGTGCAAGCATATCTGGACCGCATGAATTACTCCGGCCCCACGGATATCAGTTTTAATACCCTTAAAGAGCTTCAAATTACACACCTTCAAAATATACCCTATGAAAACTTAGACATCCTGGCAAAAAAACCCATCTCTTTGTCCATAGAGGCTATTTATGACAAAATAGTAGTTAGGAGGAGGGGTGGTTACTGTTTTGAACTAAATGGATTGTTTGGTTGGTTGCTCAAAAAAATGGGGTTTGATGTTGTCGAATATTTGGGCCGTTGGCTCAAGGGTGAACCTATAGAAGTTCCTGTAAGAAGACATAGGGTACCGATTGTAAAAATCAATGGCAAATCTTATCTGACGGATGTAGGGTTAGGACATTTTGGTTCAAAATGGCCACTTCTATTAGAGGAAGGCTTGGAGCAGGTTCAGGATGATGAAAAGTACAGGATTGTATCTCATGAAAAAATGGGCTGGGTTGTCCAGAGCTTTGAAGATGGACTGTGGGGCAACCTCTTCTCCTTTTCAATTGACCTTGTTCAGCCAATAGATTTTCTTCAACCAAATTGGTATTGCACAACACATCCAGATTCAATATTTCTACATAATACCATGGTATACAGAAGAACCCCTGAAGGCCGCAATACAATTGCTGACGTTATTGACCCGGTCACTGGAGAAAAAGTAAAACAAATAAGGAACTTTAAAGGAGACACTGTTGAGACGATGGTCCCCAGGACAGAAAAAGAATTTTTAGATGCCCTGAAAAAATATTTTGGAATCGAATTAAACAATTGCGAATAGTGGAGAGGTTAAAAAGCAGTTAACCATTGATTATTAATATTTACTGATGATGGGGGCATGAATCCGATTGGGTCTTAGTCACATCATCTTATAACTTATATTTTTAGCTTAGCAGAGAGCTTAACTCTTTATTCTAAAAAACCCTGCAATAAAAAGTATCTATGATTAAAACAGCTGATTTCATAAAATTGTAAACACAATAACCAAGCGAACAATTCGGGACTTTTCTCTTATCTCTTATTTCTTTTAGTCTGCGTCCGATTCCTAGTCTGATATCTCTCAATAATTTTGCCTAATCGGTTACATGCTTCTCTGTATCCATTACAGCAAGATAAGCTGTTATTGTTAGTCTTGATGATAGGGGATATAAATATGGAGATGTATGGGAAGTCAAGGGCGGCAAAGATACGTGCCTCTTTTACCTAAACAGCCAAGTTTTATTATGCTTGACATCAGGGCTTATCCCTTTATAATTCCTACTAAAACTAGTAAAGCCATAGGTATTATAGGGTATTGTTATGATTAGGATAACTACAAAAGGTAGATACGGGACCAGGATAATGCTTGAACTGGCCCTTGATTATGGCAAGGGGCTTACCATGCTTAAGGATATTGCCCGAAGGCAGGATATCTCTGAACGGTACCTGGAACAGATCATACCCAGCCTGAAAGCAGCAGCCCTGATAAGGTCTTTCCGGGGCTCTTCGGGGGGCTACAGCCTTGCAAGGGAACCCTCAAAGATAAACATGCTGGAAGTCATCACTGCTCTGGAAGGGCCTATCAGCCTGGTCGACTGTGTTGGCCAGCCCCGTTCTTGCGAGAGGACAAGCATCTGTGCTTCCAGGGACCTTTGGTGCAGGCTGAGTAAAAAGATTATTTCAGAGCTAAAGAAGGAGAGCCTGCAGGACCTGGTCCAGAAGCATAAGAGCAAGCAGGAAAAGCCTTTGATGTACAATATATAGCTTATTTGTAACTAAAATAAATTAAAACATTAAAAAAAAGGAGATATTATGACCAAGAAAAGAAGACTAGAGACCATAGCTCTGCATGCAGGCCAGGAGAAACCCGATCCTGCCACAGGGGCCAGGGCGGTGCCCATCTACCAGACGACCTCATATGTTTTTAAAGATACCCAGCATGCAGCAGACCTTTTTGGTTTAAAGGAATTTGGGAATATCTATACCAGGATAATGAACCCTACAAATGATGTCTTTGAAAAAAGGATGGCTGCCATAGAAGGCGGGACAGGGGCACTGGGTGTAGCCTCAGGCCAGGCTGCTGAAACCCTTGCCCTTTTAGCTATTACCGGACCGGGAGACGAGATAGTCTCTGCCGACAATCTCTATGGGGGTACCTATCAACTTTTTAATTATACATTTCCCAACCTGGGCAGGAAGGTCAAGTTCGTGGATTCACAGAAGCCGGAGCAATTCAAAAAAGCTATTGGCCCGCATACCAAGGCCCTTTACGCTGAGACAATAGGAAACCCAAAACTCGATGTACCGGATTTTGAAAAATTGGCCCAGATAGCCCACGATGCCAAAATACCTCTGGTGGTAGATAATACACTTGGTGTGGGTCTGGTGGCCCCCATAGACTGGGGGGCTGATATCGTGGTGCTTTCTGCTACCAAATTTGTGGGAGGCCATGGTACATCCATAGGGGGAGTCATCATAGATTCCGGGAATTTTGACTGGTCCAGTGGAAAGTTTGGCCAGTTTGTCGAGCCTGATCCCAGCTACCACGGCATAAGGTATTGGGATGCCTTCAAAGACGTCCCCGGCATGGGAAACATCGCTTTTATAATAAAGGTCAGGGTGCACCTGCAGAGGGATCTGGGGGCTGCCCTGAGCCCTTTCAATTCTTTTCTGTTCCTGCAGGGGCTTGAGACCCTGCCCCTCAGGGTAAAAAAACATGCAGAAAATGCCCTGGCCCTGGCAGAGTTCCTGAAAGGGCATCCCCTGGTTGACTGGGTTAACTACCCAGGCCTTTCTCAACATCCAAGCCATAGCCTGGCAGCCAAATACCTTAAAGGAGGTTTCGGGGCCCTTTTGGGTTTTGGCATAAAAGGAGGGCTCGAAGCCGGCAAGAAGTTTATTGATTCTGTTAAATTACTTTCCCACCTGGCCAATATTGGGGATGCCAAAAGCCTGGTAATACACCCTGCTTCCACAACACACCAGCAGCTAACAGAAGAGGAGCAGGCAAGGACAGGAGTGACCCCGGATTTTATACGTATTTCGGTAGGGCTTGAGGACATTGAAGACATAAAGGAAGATATAGACCAGGCCCTAGAGGAGGCGGCTGGTTCCTGATGGACAAATACAGATTTTTAAAGATCAAAGCAGACATACTGGCCGAAGGCATACAGGCACCGGCAGATGCCTTGGAGGGAGTAGGCAGGGTGTACAAGGAGCAGAACCATGGCCTTTTTGGATGGGATTTTGAAGACCATGCGGGCACTGCTCTTCCAGATGATTTTTTGCTCCCTGACGGGACCACGGTTCAGTTTAGAAAAAGCAGCCGTTCCCCATACAAGGCTTATATCAGCGAGGAGGAATTGAGGCTTTCAAAAGGGGGAGAAGACATTTGTGAGATCAAATGGATCCCCAGGCCAGATTATTATTCCCGCAAAACATCGACAGGTAAAAAAATGGTCAAGATAGGTCAGGTAGGGGGCCAGGATTGCCTTTTTTTCTGTTACCAGAACTACTGCAGCCATTTTGCCCGGGGCAGGCAGTGCCTTTTTTGCAACCTTAATCCGACCCTTAAGAGGTACGGGTCGGTTTTGAAAAAAAAGGAAATAGAAGACATAGGGGAGGTTGCCCGGCTGGCGTTCTCGGAAGGCATGGTCGATCATATATTGCTTACGGGGGGCTGCTTCAGCCACCAGAAAGAGATAGGTCTTGTATCCGAGACCATTGCAGCCATCAGCAGGCACACCGGGCTTGATAATGTTCCCGGTACCATACTTCCTTCCCCTCCCAGGGACAGGGAAGAGATAAAGAGATATCATGATACAGGGATAGGGGCTATCGGCTTTTCCATGGAAATATGGGACACAAAGCTTTACCAGGCAATCTGTCCCGGCAAGTCGCAAAATACCAGCCACCAGGAATTTGTAAGGGCCATCGGGGATGCTGTAGATATATTCGGCGAGGGTAATGTCTACGGAGTTTTTGTGATGGGGCTGGAACCTAAAAAGACCTTTTTGGAAGGGGTCAGGGCGGTTACCGGTATGGGCGCTTCTGTAGTCCCTTTTGTCTGGTCCCCAAACCCCGGTTCATTATTTGAAGGGCATAGGCCGCCTGGCGGTGACTGGTTTGTGGATGCCATAACCGAAGCGGCCCAGATAGTAAACCTTTCAGGAGTCAGGCAGTCTAACCGCAACCATTGTTACAAATGTGACGGAAACAGCCTCTTATATGATGCCTTGAGAATGGAGTGAGGAAAGATATGGGAAAAGAACTTAACAATATACTGCAAGCTATAGGCAGGACTCCCCTGGTAAAGCTTAACAGGATAGCAGAGGGCATAAGCTCACCTGTCTATGCCAAGCTTGAATCGCTCAACCCGGGGGGCAGCGTAAAAGACAGGATTGCCCTGTATATGATAGAAGCTGCAGAAAAAGAGGGCTTGCTAAAACCGGGAGGGACCATAATAGAGGCCACAGCAGGCAATACTGGGGTAGGCCTTGCTATAGCTGCAGCCATAAAAGGGTACAGGACTATTTTTGTCATGCCGGACAAGATGAGCGAGGATAAGATAAGCCTGCTTAAAAGCTATGGAGCCGAGGTGGTGATTGTTCCTACTTCTGTTTCCCCCGATTCACCTGAAAGCTATAACGGGGTGGCAGACAGGCTGGCCAAGGAACTTCCGGGAGCTTATCGACCCCACCAGTTTGAGAACCCCAATAATCCTTTGGCCCATTACCATACGACCGGGCCGGAGATATGGGAAGGCTCAGGCGGAAGGGTAGAGGTCTTTGTGGCCGGCATGGGCACCGGAGGCACTATCTCCGGGGTGTCAAAATACTTAAAAGAAAAAAATAGAAATATAGAGATAGTGGGTGCAGACCCTGAGGGCTCTATACTTTCCGGGGACAGCCCCAAGTCATATATGGTGGAGGGGATCGGGGAGGACTTCATCCCAAAGACCTTCAACCGTCAGGTTGTAGACCATATGGTAAGGGTAAGCGATAGGGAGTCCTTCAATACCGCCCGCAGGCTTGCCCGGCAGGAAGGCTTACTGGTGGGCGGCTCCTCGGGCACTGCGGTAGCCGCTGCCCTAAAGTTTGCCCAGAGGCTGAAAAAACCCCGTTATATAGTGGTGCTTCTTCCGGATACAGGCAGGAACTACCTGACAAAGATCTTTTCTGATAGGTGGATGAAAGAAAAGGGTTTCTGGGAAGAAAAAGAAATAGCGGTGACCAGGTTAAAAGAAGTGCTGAAACAGAAAAAATTTCCCTCTATTATAGCGGCAAGCCCTGTAGATATGCTGTCTGCTGCTGTGGAGGATATGCAGAGATATAATATATCCCAGCTTCCCGTCATCAAGGCAAGGGGAGTAGTCGGAAGACTGGATGAAGCTTCGGTCATGAAGCTTCTGCATGACGGCAAGGATTTTGAGAAGACCCCGATCTCTTCTGTCATGGGCAGGCCGCTGCCAACACTTGATGAGGATGTGGATATGCTGGAAGCTTATCGGGTGCTTTTGTCAGGGACTACTGCTATAGTCATATTAAGAAATGGCCGCCCTGTGGGTGTGATCACCAGGGCAGACCTGATAAACTACTGGGCCAAAAGGAGGAAAGATGAGATTTAAGACAAAAGCCATACATGATGGCCAGGAGCCCGACCCCCAGACGGGCGCGGTAATCGGCCCTGTCTATCAGACTTCCACCTACCGGCAGGAGTCGGTGGGAAAACATAGGGGTTATGAATATTCCCGCACCGATAACCCCACAAGGACCGTGCTGCAGAAACTTCTGGCCTC
>PWSB01000087.1 GCA_003563375.1 Actinomycetota bacterium
GGCCTTCCCCCCAAAGCTGTCACTCTGGGTATGAAACCCATAATCGAATCAAAGAGGATAGAGATCTATTGTGATGGCGGAGACCTTAACTGGCAGCTGGCCAGCTTCAGGATCGCCTGCATGCATCCTCCCACTCTTGACAGGCCTGCTACACTTCTTCAGCTTCACCCTTCTGCTAGGGATAATGTATTGTTTATAGCTGATGAGGTCACAGCTAGCCCTGTCAGGATTGCGCCAAAATGACAGAGTCAAAGAAAAAACAACTGCTGGATGCAATAAACCATAAGCCTGTAGAGGTCCCCTTAATGTACAGGGGGGAACCTCCTGTAAACAGAAGGCTTGCAGACCATTTCGGACTAAAAGACATAGAAAATGAGTGGGAGAGCCTTTGCCAGCTCTTAGGCGCTGACAATTATTCAGACGGGGAGACACTTGGAGGTTTTACCACCTACTTTCCAAAATATACCGGCCCTGATTTTGATGCTCTCTTTGAGATAAACCGTTTTTACATATGGGGCATACGGCCTGTTGAGATCGAGGCGGGCGGTAACAGGGACATAGTTTTTTCTAAGAATCCACCCTTATGGGATAAAAACCAATTGGATGACTTAAGAGACTATAACTTTCCTAAAATAGACTGGTTTGATTTTAGCACCTATAAAAATAATACCGAACAAGTCGTATACGGCAGCGAGGACGAACAGGAGGAAATAAAGGCAGAAGACCTCAAACCGTCAGAAAGATATTTTTTAAATGCGAGCTGCCTGAACAGCATATTTATGACCTCCATTTTTATGAGGGGAATGGATAAGATGATGATGGACCTGGTGGCTAATAAGAGATATGCACAGACCTTGATCGGTAACATAGGGGAATTTATGGTTGATTTTTGTAAACAAAATCTTGCAAGCATTGGTGAGGCCATCGACCTATACGGTATCTGGGATGATTTTGCCAGCCAGGAAGGCCTTATGCTTTCTCCTGATATATGGAGAAAATATTATAAACCCTGGGATAAAAAAATTATAGAGGCAGCAAAAGGCCATGGCCTTCTGGTTTGTTTCCATATTTGTGGAAACTGTAGGGAGGTAATGCCTGATTTGATAGAGATGGGGGTCGACATGCTGGATCCTGTGCAGACATCCGCAAAAGATATGGGTATCGAAGGGCTCAAGAAAGATTTTGGGTCAGATATTTGTTTCCATGGAGGCCTCGATATACAAAGTTTTTTGCCTAATGCTACCCCGGCCCAGGTAAGGGAAAAAGTAAAATATGTAAAAGGCTTATTTGAAGGTGAAGGCGGGCTGATATTTGGACCTGCACATTATATTACCAATGACACGCCAACAGAAAACATCTTGGCTATTTACAGATAGGGGATTGGATGGAAAGTAAAAAATATATCCTGGGTGTCGATGGGGGAGGCACCAAGACCGTAGCTAGGATTGCAGACAATGAAAAAAAAGTTATTTCTGAAGCCAAAGGAGATTCGGGTAACTATAAAAGCGTAGGTATAGGCCAAGCTTCAGATAATCTAAACAAAGTGGTTATGGAGGCATTAAAAAAAGCTGGACTTGGGAAGCCTTTTAGATTTCTTGGTGCCTGCTTTGGGCTTTCAGGCCTGGATTCCCCTAAAGATGAGGAGATCTACAAAAAAATAATATTCAATGGTCCCCTGCTTGATTTCCTAGAGACAAAAAGAACCATGATTTGCAATGATTCGAAAATAGGCCTATATGCTGGAAGCGATAATCCCGATGCCATAATGATAATATGCGGCACAGGCTCTAATTGTTATGGAAAAAATAAAGAGGGGCTTGAGGCCAAAGCCAATGGGTGGGACTTTATTCTTGGAGATGAAGGCAGTGGATTTTCTATTTCCTTAAAAGCGCTCAAATCTGTGATGAGAGCCTATGATGGAAGGGGGGAGCCTACACTTTTATGTGAAGGTGTCCTAAAAAGGTTAAACCTTGAAGATGTCTATGGGCTTATAGAATGGGTCTATAATCCTCCCCTGGATACAGGCAGGATAGCCTCTGTGGCTAAAATAGTATGCGAAACCGCCAAAAAAGGGGATAGGCTTAGCCGGGATATATTGGCAGGGGAAGCAAGGGAAGCTGGACTCTCGGTATCAGCAGTAGCCAAAAAACTTGGATTCGGTAATCAGGAATTTGACCTGGTTTTTGTGGGGAGCGTTTTCAGATGTGAAAAGTATTTTAAATCTATTTTGGAAACCAGTCTTAGAAAATCTTTCCCAAATATAAATTTTGTACCTTTTACCCAAAAACCCGTTGAGGGGGCCATAAAGCTTGCTTTGACCAAGATTTCATAGTAATCCCTTTCTCACTATGCTTCTTTTATCATAAATGATAATGCCTTGGCCTAAACTTTGCTTAGTTTATAAAAGCCGGGCTTCTGTTATATAATCTAATTACCTACTTTTCAGATAAAAAAGTTAAAAAGGTCCTTGGTAGAGATATGGTAAAAAAAGCATTTATAATTTTATTGCCTTTTGTCCTATTAATAAGTTCCTGTGTGCCGGGTTCCTTCCAGGCGGCCGAAATGCCGGCAGCAGAGATAATTGATGAGGGTGTAAATTATAGATTAAAAGACAATCTAAATCTAGCCTTTGAAGGAAACCTCAATATCCCCGGCCAGGCTATAGATGTATATGTCAAAGGGAACCTTGCCTATCTTACCGATGACTTGGGGCAGCTGTATATAATAGATTTTTCTGACCTAGAAAACCCCTTGGTCAGGGGAAAGGTGAAGGATATCCATTCCGCAAATATCGTAATTGTAGAGGACGGGCATGCATATGTTTCCTATACCAGCGTTCAAAGGAACTTTGAACAATATTTTACCGAAAGCGGATTCAAGGTAGTTGATATCAGAAATTCAGAGTCGCCAGAGGTAGTTGGAGAATATAGCAGCAGCGGGTCTGAGAAATGGGTACATGTCATGTTCATGCAGGGCGAGCATATATTCTTAAACACCACGGAGACCATAAACGGAGAAAAGGCCAGCTATCTTGAGATAATAGAGATAAGCAATAAGCGAAGTCCGGTTTTGCTATCCAGTACCCGGATAGAGGGTTCTCCCTGGGGGGTCTATGTGGATGGAGACTATGCCTATGTAAATACAAATATTGACATTGATGATAAGACCCAAAAGGCAATGCTTGTAATTGTAGATATTTCAAAAAAAGAGGAACCTGTATTACTGGGAAGCTGTGAAATCCCCCCATCCACATCAGGTATTTTTGTGGATGGAGACTATGCCTATGTCTCCAATAATACCCTGGACCTCGAGCCTGATAGAATGGAAAGCTATCTACAGGTGGTAGATATAAGGGACAAAAATAATCCCATAACCTTGGGCAGGTGCCAATTGCCAGGCCAGGGCTGGGAGATAGATATGGTCTCAGACTATGTGCTTGTTGCTGATCTGGAGGGTGCAGTACATGCGGTTGATGTATCCAGCAAAGAAGACCCTATGACTGTAGACAGCTTTTATACCGGGGGCACTACATATGATATAAATATAGAGGATGGTTTTGGTTATATTGCAGACGGGTTTTCAGGCTTGACAGTCCTTTCCCTCTCAGGACAGCAAAATACAGCAGGACCGGAGGCTGGGGGAGAAAACCGGGCTCTCCAAGCAAATTTTGAGGTCATTGGAGATAGCATTGGTCCTGGAAAATATCCTTCAGGAATCCCAATATATTTTTCTGCATCTTCGTCCTATGGCTCAGACGGGGATCCCATAGATTACAGATGGAGGATAGGAGATGAAGAATTTTCACAAGAGAGGCTGTCATATGTCTTTGACACAGCTGGAAACTATGAAATAGAACTCTTGGTAAGTGACGGCGAACTTTCTGATAAGGTCACCAGGGATATAAAAATTGAGGATGCAACCCTGTGTATCCGGCCCATCCAAAAAGAAAGCTTAAAAGTGGAAATAGAATACAGGCTGGTAAATCTTGGGCCGGGTGACCTAAATGAAATAAGTTGCTTGGTTTCGGTTCCCCAGACCTATAATCCATTCCAGAACATAAGGGATATAAACATAAATCTGGGAGAATATCAGGTTATATACGATCAAAGCTTCAATAAGCTGCTTCAGATAGATTATGGAGATCTTATAGTCAGGGAAGCAGAAGAGCTTGTTGCAGTTGTCTCCCTTGACCTGGATATGATATCTTTCGAATATGAGGATCTGGACTACGGTATATTTGATTATGAAGATGATGACGGCGATCTCTTTTTTTATACCATGGATGACCTGTATATAGATTCGGACAACCCTGCAATCATAGATAAAGTAAGTTCGATAATTGGTGATGAAAGCAGGCCGGTAGCAATAATCGAAAAGCTTTATAATTATGTTATAAATCTTATGCACTACGATTTTAGGCGGGCTGAAGATCCCCGGTACCCTCTTATGTATGCTTCCGAGATCCTTAACGAAAGGAAAGGGGTATGCGCAGATTATGCCGTTTTATATGTTGCTTTACTGAGGGCTGCAGGGATACCTTCAAGGATAGCCAGTGGTATACCAGTATATACCACCCAGCTTGAAGGGGGGGAGATCAATATGGGGCATGCCTGGGTGGAGGTTAAATTTCCACAGTTCGGCTGGGTGCCTATTGATATTACCATGGAGGACAGTTTTATGGCGCCTGACCTCAATTTCAACCTGGCAACAGAAAAGGGCTCGGGTTTTCTCCACAGAAATATGACTATGGATTGGTCAAGTTATTATTTTGACGGTTTTGTTTTCTCCTGGGAAGGGGAAGACATGCCCCAGGTGGAGCAATCACTTACTTACAGGGTAATAGAATAAAAATTGATGGCCCATTCAAGATGCCCAATTTATGGAAAGGTCGGCAAAGACCCCCACCAGTGATAGGATATCTTCAATAAGGACCCATTCGTCAGGAGCATGGAGCTCTCCGCCTCTGGGGCCCAAAATGACTGTAGGCATTTTTCCTACCTCACCGTATATGGCCATATCACAGGAGAAAGGAGCCCCTCCCACAACCGGCGGCCGTCCCTGGCACCTGGCAAAAGAATCTACAGCTGCAATTACACCCCTGTCATTTACGTCTGTTTGCCAGGGCCTTACATAATGGTAAGTGAACCTGTGCTCGAGCTTAAATGGTCTAAGTTCAGCATCCTTTTGCTTGGCGGACCAGAACCTGAGGAATTCTTTTCTAAAATCATCTTGGTCTGTACCCGGGTAGCACCAGACGATCCAGGATAATCTGGCCAAAGCCGGGGTGCCCATCTGGGTAAATTCCCCAGGCTCTTTTGTCTCAATATCCCATAGCAGGATCTTTAATTCCTTACCTTTTTCGTCAAATAATGGATGCTGATTTGACCTTGTCCAGTCTTGCCCCCATTTTTTGAACATCTCGATAACTTTAGCTGCCCCGTATATGGGGTTAGGGATATCAAATCCCATATAAGGCATCCCGGACCTGCCTTTCAAAGTGATCTCCCCTAAAAATGCCCCAATACAAGCGGTACATAACTGCATCCTGGTAGGTTCACATAGGATGGCAAGATCTGCATTGTGGCCTTTTAGCCTGGAAGCAAGAGCGCCGTTGCCTCCTGCAAACTCTTCATCGACCACACTTTCAAAGATTATATCTCCCGAAGGCTCAAACCCCAGCTCTTTTAATATCTTCAGAGCCCAAAACATGGCCGCCATGCCTCCTTTAAGGTCTGCAGAACCCCTGCCATAGAGTCTACCCTTTTCTACCTTTGGACTGTAAGGCCCTGTTATTTTCCATTTACCCCCTGCTGAAGGCGCAACATCCATATGCCCGCTAAAAAGAAGAGACCTTCCCTTTGAAGAACCTTTCCAGGTTCCCACCAGGTTCTGGCGGCCTTCTTTATATTTCCGTCCGCAAAGCCACCAGGGATGGCTGGTTATTTCCGGCACCCGGTCAGGGTAAAACATATCTACGTCTAGGCCTATTTTTAAACATTCTTGTTTTAAAAATTGCTGTGCCTCCCCTTCATCGCCGTCAGGGGGCCTGTTTTCACTCGGAAAGCCAATTAGGGTTTTAGCCCATTCTATGATCTCTTCTTTTTTGCTGCTTACCTCTTTTAAGATCCGGGACCTGGTTATAACCATCAGATCTCGATTACCTCTCTTCTATAGGAAGTGAGCTCTTTGACCCCGTCACCGGTGATCAATATGCCGTCTTCGAACCTTAACCCATGCTCATTGTCCGAAAGCCATATATCTATATTGAATAGCATATTGGGCATGATTGTAAAATCTGATTCTTTGGAAAGCCACAGTCCTTCTACCTCTGAACTCCCGGTCCCGTGGGCCGGCCCATACAAGGTATAGTCCTGGTATCCGTATTTGGAAAGGATGTTGTAATATCCCTCAAAAAGTTTCCAGCTGTCTATTCCTGGCCTTATTGTGTCAAGCACATAGTCCATTGCCTCAAGGGCTACCTCTGCAAGTTTTTTTGCTTTGGCAGGGAATTTGCCAATAGCAAAAGGCCGGCACATATTACCGCAAAAACCCATGTATTTAGA
>PWSB01000104.1 GCA_003563375.1 Actinomycetota bacterium
AAGAGCGAAAGATAACCTGGGGTTTGTAATTTCAGGCTTCTTGTCTAAATGGACAAAAATTTCTAAACTGGTATTAAAATGGCCGCTTTAGAAGACTACAAAAAGAAAAGGAAGTTTGACAAAACCCCTGAGCCTTCGGGAGAAGTAAAACCTGAGGGCGGCTTTACATATGCTATACAGAAACATAAGGCAAGCACGCTCCATTATGATCTCAGGCTTGAGATGGAAGGTGTATTAAAATCCTGGTCCATACCCAAGGGGCCTTCGACTGACCCCTCACAAAAAAAACTGGCTATCCCCACCGAAGACCACCCTTTAGATTATGCAGATTTTGAAGGAAAAATACCTGAAGGCCAGTATGGGGCGGGCACGGTGATCCTATGGGATAAGGGGACCTACCGCAGCCTTAAAGAAGATGTGTCCCCCAAACAAGCTCTAGACCAGGGCAAGCTTGAGATCTTCATAGAAGGCCAAAAATTAAAAGGGGCTTATGTCCTTATAAAGACCGGCCGGAAGGGCGAGTTTGAAAAAAGGTGGCTGTTCATTAAGATGAAAGATGAACATGCAGATGCCAGGAGGAACCCGGTTAGCACAGAACCAGGGTCAGTCATAAGCGGAAAAACAGTAGAAGATCTGGCAAAGGAAATGGATGGCGGATAATTCTCTTGGGGATTTATTTTTAAAAACAGAGAAAAGAAATGAGTAAAAAAACTTTTAATATCGATGGGAAAAAGATCAGCATATCCAATCCAGAGAAGATGTTCTATCCAGAAGAAGGGTACAAAAAAAAAGACATATTGGATTATTACCTAAAGATATCAAGTATCATGCTGGCCCATTTAAAAGAAAGGCCCTTGAACATGCATCGTGCACCTGACGGAGTAGAAGGTGAGACTTTTTACCAGCAAGACATATCTGACTACTTTCCAGAATGGGTAGGCCGCATAGAAACCGAAAGAAAAGGCGGGGGCAAGATCACCCATGCAGTATGTAATGATAAAAAAACCCTTTTATATTTAGCAGGGCAAGCAGTCCTTACCATGCATATCTGGTTAAGCAGGACAGATTCCATAAATGAACCTGACAAAATGATCTTTGACCTAGACCCTCCGCCCGATAGCGGATTTAAAGCCGTAAAGGAGGGGGCGTTAAAGTTGAATGAATATTTCAACAGCCTTTCAGTTCCATCCTATGTCATGACCACCGGCTCCAAAGGCCTCCATGTTTTAATACCCCTTATACCCCAATATCCCTTCGACAAGGTTAGAAAAAAAGCCAGGCAGATAGCAGAAGAGGCAGCAGCCAGTTTTTCGGATATATTTACCATCGAACAGTTAAAGGATAAGAGAGGGGGCAAGATGTTCCTTGACTACCTCAGAAATTCTTATGGCCAGACAAGCGTATGCCCCTATTCTTTAAGGATATTGCCCCATGCCCCGGTGGCTGCCCCTTTGGATTGGCAGGAATTAAAGAACCCGGCGCTTCACTCACAAAGTTATCATTTAGGGAATATATTCAAAAGGCTGGGGCAGAAGAAAGATATTTGGAAAGACATGCATAAATACGGGGTAAGCTTACAAAAATTAAATTAAATAGTATTCTTTAAATGGCCTTCTCGGGTTCATTTATAATCCAGAAACCTGTCAAAAACTTCTATAAGCTCCTTTATTTTTCTCTCTTTTTCTTCTTCGGCTGTGGAAGACAAGCTTGCAGCCACACAGGTCTTAATATGATTATTAAGAATGGAATGTCCCACTTTTCTTAGACCTCCTGATACCGCAGATATCTGCAGAAGGATATCGATGCAATATTTTTTTTCATCGACCATCCTCTGGATCCCCCTTACCTGTCCTTCTATCTTCTTAAGGCGGTTTATAACCTCTTGTTTATTCTTATCTGTCAGCATTTTCTCCTTCAATACTTATCAAACCAGTATAAAGTCCACTGGATGTAATAATATGGAAATAATATACAACTATAATGAAAATAACAACCTAAAATATCCTGGTTTAATTGAATAAATCCAAGCCATTATTCTTATGGAGTTCAAATAGAGTTGATTGTATTTCTTTTACTATTTATTTTCTTTTTCTTTTTTTAAATAAGCAGGTTCGATATTAGCCCTTCTTATTCTAGTTGAATTTAGTACCACGCTAAAGGAACTTGTAGCCATAGCTCCAGCACCGATGACCGGATGGATAAGACCTAGGAAAGCAGCTGGTATTGCTATGGCATTATAAAACCAAGCCCAAAAATAGTTTTGTCTTATCTTGCTAAAAGTAGCATTAGACAGCTTAATTGCAGAAATAATTGCACTTAGCTGGCCGCTTATCAGTGTAATATCTGCAGATTCTATGGCTATGTCCGTGCCTGCACCTATAGCTATACCTACATTTGCCTGTTTTAATGCAGGGGCATCATTTATGCCATCTCCAACCATGGCTACTATTCCATATTCTTTTTGAAGCTTCTTTATTTCTGCAACTTTCTCATTTGGCAAGACTTCAGCCAAATACCTGCTCATCCCTACTTTGGAGGCAATGGCTTTAGCGGTCCTTTTATTATCACCAGTTATCATAGCTGTCCTGATGCCCATTTTCTCAATCTCGGCAATAGCAGCAGCAGAATCCTCTTTTAAGGTATCGGCTACTGCAACTATGCCAGCAATATTTTTATCCACAGCCACAAGCATTGCTGTTTTTGCTTGATCTTCAAGGGCCTCTAATTCTTTTTTATATTCTGTATATGGGATGTTTTCCTTATCCATAAGTTTATAGCTTCCCACCAGTATGCGCCTATTTCCGACATTTCCAAATACACCTATTCCTGTTAAAGCAGAAAAATTTAGCACTTTCTTCAATTCAATTTCTTTTTGTCTTGCATGATTTACAATAGCTTCTCCTAAAGGATGCTCGGATGCAGCTTCGACACTAGCGGTATATAAAAGAAGTTCTTTGGCCTCAAACCCGTTTAAAGGAATAAGATCCGTGACTTCAGGTTTCCCTTTTGTTATCGTTCCTGTTTTGTCCAAAGCGATCATCTTTACGCTCTTCATGGTCTGAATGGCCTCACCTTTTCTTATCAATATACCTTTTTCGGCACCAAGGCCGCTTCCGACCATAATAGCAGTTGGAGTAGCCAGGCCTAATGCACATGGGCAAGATATGACAAGGACAGCTATTGTAGCCAATATAGCCAAGGAAAAGATAGGAAGAGCAGTCGTGCTCCAGGGGAAATTAAAAAATTCAACTATAGATACATGAAAATCAGGAAAAATCATCCAGGTTGCAAAAGCCATAATAGAAAGGAATATCACAACCGGGACAAAGTAACCTGTTACCCTGTCAGCAAATTCCTGAATTGGGACTTTTGAACCCTGGCATTCCTCGACCATCTTGATGACCTGGGAAAGGAAGGTATCCTTGCCCACCTTGGTGGCTTTCACTTTCAGTAAGCCCTGTTTATTTATAGTAGCCCCTATGACCTCATCGCCTTTTTTCTTTTTGACCGGAAGAGATTCTCCTGTGGCCATAGACTCATCGATATTGCTTTCGCCTTCGACAACTATTCCATCTAAAGGGATCTTTTCTCCAGGCCTTATCACCATAACCTGTCCAACCCTTACTTCATCTGTAGGGACCTCTATCTCTTTTTCTTCTACTATTATCCTGGCACTTTTTGCACCAAGTTCCAGAAGTTTTTTGATTGCCTGGCTAGCCTTCCCCTTGGCTTTTGCCTCAAGATATCTCCCCACAAGGTGAAGGGTTAAGATAGCAGTGGCCATCTCCACAAAAGAGGTCATCTCCAGCCAAAATGTAAGTGCATTTAAAAGGTATGGAACCAGAGAACCTAAAGTAACCAAGGTATTCATATTTGGCTGCAAGGTCCTAAGGGATCTAAAAGCTCCCCGATGAGTTTCCCATCCAGCTATGAATATAACCGGAAAACCAAGTACATAAATGATTAAGAAATAATTAGGGATAGCTACCACAAACATGTGTATCATCATCAGGACCATGATCGGCGCAGCTAAGCCAATAGCAAACCACATCCTTCTTGCTGCATGGGACAGCTGCATCAACGCCCTGTCTTCTACCTCTTCTTTCTCTTCGGCCGTTATCTCATAGCCTAGTTCCCTAACCGACTTTTTTATATCCAACTGGCTGACAGCTGAAGGATCATACCTTACGGTTAACTTTTCCATGGGAAAATTGACTCTTGCAGATTCAACTCCATCAGTATTATTTAATTTTTTTTCAATACTCTGTGAACAGCTCGCACAACTCATCCCGGATACCTTGAAGATGGAGGTCGCCATTTCTTCCTGGCTTAATTTGGCATCATAGCCTGTATTCTTTATGACATCTATAAGTTTTTCTTTACCAATCTTTTTGGGGTCATAAGATATAAAAGCTTTTTCTGTTGCGAAATTAACCTTTGCCGAATATACTCCTTCTGTTTCCGAAAGTGATTTTTCAATACTCTTTGCGCAGCTTGCACAACTCATCCCCATCAAAGTTAGGGTTATTTTTTCATTTTTTCCTATTTTCATAAATATTTTTCCTTTTTAATCCCTATGTAAAACCCATTTAAATTCCAAAGGGCTTGAAGAGTTTATGTCAGCGATGGTTAATTTTATCCAATCTACATCCTTTTGCAATAGAGAATCATCGCCCTCCAAGTCATGAGCTACCAATATTCCCATGATATGTGAAGCCGTGCTATTTTCGTCCTCCTGCCATTCCAATTCCTTGCTAATGACCCTTCCTTTACTGTCCTCCAAGGTAATAAGATCAATGATTTTATCAATGTTTATTCCATTATATAAATCTATCATCAATTGGAAAACCAAAATATTTTCATTCTCTCTATTAAATAGAGGATTTAAAAAAATAGCCTCTCCGCTAATCCCATCTTTTCCAGGATCACCTGCGACCTGGACAAATTGTGAGATCTCCTCCTCTGGGCTTATTGGTTGGTGCCCCTCTGTTGGCGATTCCTTGGGTATGAATTCATAATCATCTGAAGCCAAGTCTAGCCCAAGCGACAACAATAAGGAAAAACCAAAAACAGCAATGACAATAATATTAAACTTTCTCATCAGCTATCCTCCTTTTTAGAATAAAGGGGCATTATGATGAATAATAATAGATAGACCAATGCTCCTGCTGCAAGTGTATAAGAAAAACCTAATTTCATGGCTATTATAATAGCCAAAACCGATCCTCCTACAGACATAATTCCATTGATGCCCCATGCTAGAGGAATTGCTCTTTCCTTATTTGCCTCTTTCATCCTTTTTATTCCAAATGGGAAAGGCATACCCATGAAAAATCCCAAAGGGAAAAGCAAACTGACTATAATAGTTATTTTGGAACCGAGGGAAGGAATGTTCCATTGGTACATCAAAGTATTTAACAGGAGGTAAGCGATTATTGTCCAAATAGTAACACCCAAAAGAGGCAAATATCTACCTTTCCATTTAAACTTCTTCCAGCCGCCAAAAAGGCTGCCTAGACCCCCGCCTAACAAAAGAGCTATCAAGGTAACGATAAAAGAGGTTGTTGGATGGCCAAGAATAAGAGATACCAATTGTATCAGGGGTATCTCTATAAGCATAAACCCTATCCCCAGTCCTATAAAATAGTAGGGTGACCTTTTCATCTTATTCTTCCGTAAAGAAGGTTTAAAGAACAAAAACCCAATAAAAACTGCAGCAAGCAACCCAATTAGAGAAAAGTCCACCCCTCTATTAAAATCGAAGAAAAAAGGCCTATTGTCTCTAGTGGGGCTAAAATTTAGATTATCTTCAAAATAGAGATCATTGATATCAATGGCTCCCATACTTATCTGCTGAAACATCTCATTCTGGTTAGCATAAGGAAGGTGTATGGGAATATGGAGATTATTGTCTACAGCTTTTGAGATCCCTTCGACTTCAGTATAAGTGAAAGGTGTTTTCTTTACCATCAGCATAGGCATCATGATCTCTCCATCATGGCCATGCCCCCAAGAGTCTGGGGCAGCTATTATCATGTGATCGAAAATTTGGCTTTTTTCTATACCTAATCCCTTCAATGATTCATAAACTGTCAGGATCATTTTTCTCAAATCCTGATCATCGTGAAGGATGAATGATATCCTGCCCTCATCTTCTAAAACCCCCCAATAATCAGATATTGCCTCTTCTGTGTAAATAAAGTTTTCAGCAAGGGCATAACCTACGGTTTCCGCAACTTCTGTCATAACCTGGGCAAGATATATTATGTCATATTTCTTCTCTGTATGTTTAACAAAATTTCTACCATCCTGGACAAATAGATTAACCCCATCTCTATTATATATATCTCCGTTGTAGGCAGCATATCTATTCACTATCTCTACTGTGCTCCCGCTAATCTCAACGGCATCAATATCCCTGCTTCCTGCTATCAGTGCTAAAACAACATCTTTTCCGCCCCCGGGACCAATAAGTAAGGCCTTTTCATTTTTTCCCGCTTCGAAAGGTAAATAATTGATTTCATTCTGAAGGTATCCCATGTTGGCAAGGTCC